>NZ_JAUTYR010000080.1:0-3353 GCF_041946035.1 Pseudomonas sp. AMR01 | reverse complement strand
TGCTCGCGAATGCGGTGGGTCAGCCACCAAATTCATCACTGACCCACCGCATTCGCGAGCAAGCCCGCTCCCACAGTTTTGATCGAGTACAACCGCCGAAGGCGTGATCAGGACAGGAAGCCGCCGTCCACATTCAGCGACACGCCAGTGGTGTAGCTGGACGCTTCACTGGCGAGGAACAGCACCGCGCCGGCCATTTCGCTTGGGTCTGCCACGCGCTTGAGCGGGATTTGTGCCAGGGCCGTTTTCAGGATGGCGTCATTTTTCACCAGCGCCGAGGCGAACTTGGTGTCGGTCAGGCCTGGAAGCAGGGCGTTGCAGCGAATGCCGACTGCCGCGCATTCCTTGGCGAAGACCTTGGTCATGTTGATGACGGCGGCCTTGGTCACTGAATAGATGCCCTGGAATACGCCGGGTGAAATTCCATTGATTGAGGCCACGTTGATGATGCTGCCGCCGCCGTTGTCGCGCATCAGCTTGCCGGCTTCTACCGACATGAAGAAGTAGCCGCGAATGTTCACATCGACGGTCTTCTGGAACGCGCCGAGGTCGGTGTCCAGTACGTTGCAGAACTGTGGGTTGGTCGCGGCATTATTAACCAGAATGTCCAGGCGCCCGAACTGTTCGCGGATGCCGGCGAACACTTGAGTGATCTGCTCCATTTCACCGATATGGCAGGCCACGGCGGTTGCCTTGCCACCGGCGGCAATGATCGCATCGGCCACGTGCTGGCAGCCTTCGAGCTTGCGGCTGGACACGATGACGTGGGCGCCTTGCTGGGCCAGCAACTTGGCGATGGCTTCACCGATCCCACGGCTTGCGCCGGACACAAAGGCGATTTTGCCGTCGAGGTCAAACAGGTCTGTCTTGGACATAAGGGTTCCTTGTTGGGGGCAATCAGAGCGCGGATGTGCTGATGACCTTCAGGCTCATTTGCTCCAGCAGCGTGTTCATGTGGATGAACTGTGCAAAGCGTTTGTCCTGGGTCTGGCCATGGAAAAAGCGGTAGTAGATCTGCTGCACGATGCCCGCCAGGCGGAACAGGCCGTAGGTGTAGTAGAAGTCGAAATTGTCGATCTGGATGCCACGGCGCTGCGCGTAGTAATCAACGAACTGGCGGCGCGTGAGCATGCCGGGCGCGTTGCTTGGCTGACGGCGCATCAGTTGCACTGGCGCCGGGTCGGCAGCTTCGATCCAGTAGGCGAGGGTGTTGCCGAGGTCCATCAGCGGATCGCCGAGGGTGGTCAGTTCCCAGTCCAATACACCGATGATCTGCATCGGGTTGTGGGGGTCGAGGATCACGTTGTCGAAGCGGTAGTCGTTGTGCACGATGCTGGAGGTCGGATGGTCGGCCGGCATTTTGTCATTGAGCCAGGCACGTACGGCCTCCCAGCTCGGGGCATCGGGGGTCAGGGCTTTCTCGTAACGGTCGCTCCAGCCGCGAATCTGGCGCTCCACGTAGCCTTCCGGTTTGCCCAGGTCGCCCAGGCCGCAGGCGCTGTAGTCGACCTGGTGCAGCTCGACAAACTTGTCGATGAAGCTTTTGCACAACGCTTCGGTCTGTGTGGCGTCGAGGCCGAGTTCGTCTGGCAGGTCGGAACGCAAAATGATCCCGTTGACCCGCTCCATCACGTAAAACTCAGCGCCGATCACCGAGTCGTCGGTGCAGTGCACGTAAGCTTTGGGGCAATACGGGAAGCCGTCCTTGAGCTGATTGAGAATGCGGTACTCGCGGCCCATGTCATGGGCGGATTTGGCCTTGTGACCAAACGGGGGGCGACGCAGCACGAATTCCTGGCCCGGGTATTCCAGCAGATAGGTCAGGTTCGAGGCGCCGCCGGGGAACTGGCTGATTTTGACCGCGCCGCTCAGGCCTGGAATATGAGCCTTGAGGTACGGATCGATCAGGTTGGCATCGAGTTCTTCGCCGGGGCGAATTTGAGTCGATTGGTCGTTCAGCGCCATGCTTATCCCTTCTGCTTATTCTAAAGGCCTTGGACTATTGGCTAATCTAATGCGCACCGCTGCCAAGCGACAAGGCCGGGGCGGCTTAATAGGTTAGCGTGTTGGACGATGATCAGTGGGCCTGATGCGCTCAAGTCTGAAGCCGCGCATCAGTTCAGGCTGGGGGTTTTGCTACGCGTTGCGCGGCGGCAGCGTCACCGGCGTCAGTACCGGGCGGCCGGCGAAGTATTCCACCAGGTTGTCAGCCACACGCTGCACGGTGTCGTGAGCCGCTTCCGGCGACAGGCCGGCCACGTGGGAGGTGAGTACGGTGTTGCCGAGTTTTTTCAGCGCGTCGGGCACTTTGGGCTCGTCATCGAACACATCCAGCGCCGCGCCGCCGATACGCCGCTGCTCCAGAGCGGCCACCAGGTCTGCCGTAACCACCACACTGCCGCGGCCGATGTTGACCAGGTAACCGTTGGGTCCCAGCGCGTCGAGCGCGTGCCGATCGATCAGGTGGCGGGTGCTCGCGCCACCGGGCGTGGCCAGGATCAGGAAGTCCGAGGTGCGCGCCAGTTCCACGGCGGTGGCGCAATAGGTGTAGTCCACATCATCGCGGGGCTGGCGGTTGTGATAACTGACTTCCATGCCGAAGCCGAGTGACGCACGCTTGGCGATTTCCATGCCCACAGCACCCAGCCCGAGAATGCCCAACTGCTTGCCGCCCAGGGAAGGGCGCATCACCTTCGGCCATTCGCTGCGCCGCACGGCGGCATCCGTCTGGGGAATGCCACGTACCAGCGACAACAGCAATGCCATGGCGTGGTCGGCCACTGACGGCGCGTTCACCCCGGCGCCGTTGGTCACCACAATCCCGCGATTGCTGGCGGCCTGCAGGTCCACATGTTCGTAGCCGGCGCCAATCACGCAGATGATTTCCAGCAGCGGCAACGCTGCGATTTCCTCGGCGTACAGGCCCAGCGGGCCACGAGTCAATACCGCCTTGATCTGCCCAGCGTGGGCCTTGATTGCCTGAGAGCGCTCGGCGGGCGTCGGCGCCAGAATCACGTGAAAGTCATTGCTCTCGATGATTTGCAGGTATTCGTTGATGGTTTCAACCAGGACCAGAACAGTGGTGGACATCGGGAGGCTCTTCCTGAAAGGTTTGAGAGGAGGAGTATGCGGGATTTGTAAGACGGTACGTTTTGTTCCATCAGAAAAATCCCGCACAAGGGGCGTTAGAACCAGCCCTTTCAAGGTCTTTGGAAATCTGTCTGGTAGGGCGAACACGATCCCTGTGGCGAGCGGGCTTGTCGAATCGTCGCACCGCCCGCGTTGGGTTGCGAAGCGACCCCAAAACCAGCGGCCGAGGAGTATCTGACTCACCGCATTCTTCCTTTTTAGGG
>NZ_JAUTYR010000079.1:0-3562 GCF_041946035.1 Pseudomonas sp. AMR01 | reverse complement strand
GTGACCACGATCACTGACTCGATTGACACCACCACCGTCACCCTGACCGCCGATAACTCGGTTGTTGAAGGCGGCAACATCACGTACACCGCCACACTGACAAATCCGGCGCAGACTGCTGTAACTGTCACGTTGAGCAACGGCCAGGCAATCGTCATTGAGGCTGGCAAATCTGCTGGTTCGGTTGTGTTTGAAACCCCGGCGAACGACGTTTACAACAATGGCTCGACCGTCAATACGACGATCACCAATGCCACTGGCGGCAACTTCGAGAACCTGGTAACGAATCCAGCTCCGGCTGTGACCACGATCACTGACTCGATTGACACCACCACCGTCACCCTGACCGCCGATAACTCGGTTGTTGAAGGCGGCAATATCACTTACACCGCTACGCTGACTAACCCAGCGCAAACCGCTGTGACCGTCACGTTGAGCAATGGTCAGACGATCAACATCGAAGCAGGCAAATCCTCCGGGACTGCGGTGTTCCAAACCCCAGCCAACGATGTGTACAACAACGGCTCGACCGTAAGCACCACGATCACCAAAGCAGAAGGCGGTAACTTCGAGAATTTGGCGACGAACTCGGCGCCAGCCGTGACCACCATCACTGACTCGGTCGACACCACCACCGTTAGTCTGACCGCGAACCCGTCGGTCGTGGAAGGCGGTGGTATTACTTACACCGCTACGCTGACCAACCCAGCGCAAACCGCTGTGACCGTCACCCTGAGCAACGGCCAGACGATCAACATCGAAGCCGGCAAATCCTCTGGAACTGCTGTTTTCCAGACGCCAGCCAACGATGTGTACAACAACGGCTCGACTGTTAGCACCACGATCACTAAAGCAGAAGGCGGTAACTTCGAGAATCTGGCGACGAACTCGGCGCCAGCGGTGACCACCATCACTGACTCGGTCGACACCACCACTGTTACCCTGACCGCGAACCCGTCGGTCGTGGAAGGCGGTGATATTACTTACACGGCTACGCTGACCAACCCAGCGCAAACCGCTGTGACCGTCACCCTAAGCAACGGCCAGACGATCAACATCGAAGCCGGCAAATCCTCTGGAACTGCTGTTTTCCAGACGCCAGCCAACGATGTGTACAACAACGGTTCAACCGTTAGCACCACGATCACCAAAGCAGAAGGCGGTAACTTCGAGAATTTGGCGACGAACTCGGCGCCAGCGGTGACCACCATCACTGACTCGGTCGACACCACCACTGTTACCCTGACCGCGAACCCGTCGGTCGTGGAAGGCGGTGATATTACTTACACCGCTACGCTGACCAACCCGGCGCAAACAGCGGTCACCGTGACGTTAAGCAATGGTCAGACGATCAACATCGAAGCTGGCAAGTCCGCAGGCTCGGTGGTGTTCGAAACCCCGACCAACGATGTCTACAACAACGGTTCGACCGTCAACACGACGATCACCAACGCTACTGGCGGTAACTTCGAGAACCTGGCGACCAATCCAGCTCCGGCTGTGACCACGATCACCGACTCGATCGATACCACCACCGTTAACCTGACGGCGAACCCGTCGGTTGTTGAAGGCGGCGATATTACTTACACCGCCACGCTGACCAACCCAGCGCAAACCGCTGTGACCGTCACCCTGAGCAACGGCCAGACGATCAACATCGAAGCCGGCAAATCCTCTGGAACTGCTGTTTTCCAGACGCCTGCAAACGATGTGTACAACAACGGCTCGACCGTCAGCACTACGATCACCAAAGCAGAAGGCGGTAACTTCGAGAATTTGGCGACGAACTCGGCGCCAGCGGTGACCACCATCACCGACTCGGTCGACACCACCACTGTTACCCTGACCGCGAACCCGTCGGTCGTGGAAGGCGGCGATATTACTTACACCGCCACGCTGACCAACCCAGCGCAAACCGCTGTGACCGTCACCCTGAGCAACGGCCAGACGATCAACATTGAAGCAGGGAAATCCTCCGGGAATGCTGTCTTCCACACCCCTGCCAACGACGTGTACAACAACGGCTCGACCGTTAGCACCACGATCACCAAAGCAGAAGGCGGTAACTTCGAAAATCTGGCGACGAACTCGGCGCCAGCGGTGACTACGATCACCGACTCCATCGACACCACCACCGTCACACTGACCGCAGATAACTCGGTCGTTGAAGGCGGCAATATCACTTACACCGCTACGCTGACTAACCCAGCGCAGACTGCGGTGACAGTGACGCTTTCCAACGGCCAGACCATCGTCATCGAAGCGGGCAAGTCCGCTGGCACCGTTGTATTCGAAACCCCCGCCAACGATGTCTACAACAACGGTTCGACCGTCAACACGACAATCACCAACGCAACTGGCGGCAACTTCGAGAACCTGGTACCGAATCCAGCTCCGGCTGTGACCACCATCACTGACTCGGTCGACACCACTACCGTTACCTTGACGGCGAACCCGTCGGTTGTTGAAGGCGGTGACATTACTTACACCGCTACGCTGACTAACCCGGCGCAAACAGCGGTCACCGTCACCCTGAGCAACGGCCAGACGATCAATATCGAAGCAGGCAAATCCTCCGGGACTGCTGTCTTCCAGACGCCTGCAAACGATGTGTACAACAACGGTTCAACCGTTAGCACCACCATCAACAAAGCAGAAGGCGGTAACTTCGAGAACCTGGCTAAAAACCCTGCGCCAGCGGTGACCACGATCACCGACTCGGTCGACACCACCACCGTTACTCTGACGGCGAACCCATCGGTCGTTGAAGGCGGTGACATCACTTACACCGCTACGCTGACCAACCCAGCGCAAACCGCTGTGACCGTCACCCTGAGCAACGGCCAGACGATCAACATCGAAGCGGGCAAATCCTCCGGCAGCGCTGTTTTCCATACCCCAGCCAACGATGTGTACAACAACGGCTCGACCGTTAGCACCACGATCACCAACGCCACTGGCGGTAATTTCGAAAAGCTGGCGACGAGCTCTGCGCCAGCGGTGACCACCATCACCGACTCGGTCGACACAACCACCGTTACCCTGACGGCGAACCCGTCGGTCGTTGAAGGCGGTGACATTACTTACACCGCTACATTGACCAACCCGGCGCAAACCGCTGTGACCGTGACGTTGAGCAACGGCCAGACAATTAATATCGAAGCGGGCAAGTCCGCAGGCACGGTGGTGTTCCATACCCCAGCCAACGACGTCTACAACAACGGCTCGACCGTTAGCACCACGATCACCAACGCCACTGGCGGTAATTTCGAAAAGCTGGCGACGAACTCGGCACCAGCCGTGACCACCATCACCGACTCGGTCGACACCACCACCGTTACTCTGACGGCGAACCCGTCAGTCGTTGAAGGCGGTGATATCACTTACACCGCTACGTTGACCAATCCAGCGCAAACCGCTGTGACCGTGACGTTGAGCAACGGTCAGACAATTAATATCGAAGCGGGCAAGTCCGCAGGCACGGTGGTGTTCCACACCCCAGCCAACGATGTGTACAACAACGGCTCGACCGTTAGCACCACGATCACCAACGCCACTGGCG
>NZ_JAUTYR010000078.1:0-3675 GCF_041946035.1 Pseudomonas sp. AMR01 | reverse complement strand
TCCTTGGCCCAGCGCGGCTAACCCGGCGTCCTGCCGGGTTACCCACGGATTCAAGCCTGCGTGCGGCCATCGTGGTTGACGGGGCGCCTAAGATCAAAATCTAAAGCACGGCGGCCTAGTAGCCGACCTGAGTGGTTGAATCAAAGGCGCTGTTTTTTCTAGAGCAGGTTGCGTTCTTCCAGACAAAATGGAGATCCAAATGTGGGAGCGGGCTTGCTCGCGAATGAGGTGAGTCAGTCAACAAATTAATTGACTGACTCACCACCTTCGCGAGCAAGCCCGCTCCCACAGTTTTATTCAGTCAGCAGTGAATTTGAAGATGGTGTTCTGGGTATAGGTCTGGCCCGGGTTGAGGCGGGTTGAGGCGAACTTCGGTTGGTTGGGCGCGTCCGGGAAGTGTTGGGTTTCCAGCGTGAAGCCACTCCAGTGTTGGTAGGTCTTGCCGGCCTTGCCTTTGACTGTGCCGTCGAGGAAGTTGCTGGTGTAGAACTGCACGCCCGGCTCGGTGGTGTAGAGCTGCAGGCGTCGGCCCGAGGCGGGGTCGTGGACTTCGGCGGCGAGTTTTTTGATATCGCCTTTGGTGTCCAGCGCCCAGTTGAAGTCGAAACCGCCTTGTTTGGGTTCGGCGAATTTCAGTTGCGGGTGGTCGTCCTTGATGTGTTGGCCGATGGGGGTTGGTTTTAGGAAATCCATCGGCGTGCCTTTGACCGGGGCGAGTTCGCCGGTGGGGATCAAGGTGGCGTTGACCGGGGTGTAGTGGCTGGCGTGCAGGGTGGCGACTTGTTTGAGGATGTCGTCGTTGCCCGCACCGGCGAGGTTGAAGTAGCTGTGGTTGGTGAGGTTGAGTACCGTCGGTTTGTCGGTGGTGGCCTTGTAGTCGATGTGCAGTTCGTTTTTGTCGTTGAGGCTGTAGGTGACTTCGGTTTTCAGGTTGCCGGGAAAGCCCATCTCGCCGTCTTTGGACAGGTAGGTAAGGGTTACGCCGACCGAGTCCTTGCCCTTGACCGACTTGGCTTGCCACACATATTTGTCGAACCCCTGGGCGCCGCCGTGCAGTGAGTTGGGGCCGTCATTGAGCGGAACCTGGTAGCGTTTGCCGTCGAGCTCAAAGGCGCCGCCGGCGAGGCGGTTGCCGAAGCGTCCGATGGTTGCGCCAAAAAACGCGGTGCCGGCCTGGTAGCCCTGCACGTCGTCGAAGCCCAACACCACGTCCTCGGCCTTGCCGTTTTTATCGGGTACTTTCAGTGACTGCAGCACGCCGCCGTAGGTGATCACCGTGGCTTGCATGCCGTGGCTATTACGCAACACGTACTGTTCGACGGCGGTGCCGTCATTGGTTTTGCCGAACGGTTTTTGCTCGCTGGTGAGGCCAGCGGCATGGGCGCCGCCGCTAGCCATCAGCATGGACAAGGCGAGGCCGGACAGCAGGTGACGAGGGTGCTTCATGGTCGAACTTCCTTTTGTTGTTTTGAGTGGAATAGTTCTACTAATGTGCGATATTTTGTCGATGGAACAGCAGATTTATAGCCTTTTACTGTGTATTTGCAAAATAAAATAAGACTAATTGAGTGAGGCGATCGTTATATGAATACTGAGCAGGCCGTTTATCCCGACCTCAAGGGCAAGACCGTATTGGTGTCCGGCGGTGCCTCGGGCATTGGTGAATTCATGGTGCGAGCGTTCGCCGGGCAGGGCGCCAAGGTGGGCTTTGTGGACCGTGCGCAGAGCCAGGGCGAGCACTTGGCGGCGACGTTGAATGCTCACGGGCACCGCGTGGAGTTCGTGCACTGCGATATCACCGATGACATCGCCTTCAAGGCCGCGATCGAGGGTTTTGAGCAGTCCCTCGGCCCCATCACCGTGCTGGTCAATAACGCCGCCAACGATGTGCGCCACACCCTGGAAGAAGTCGATTCGGCCATGTTCGACAGGCTGATCGCCGTCAACCTCAAGCACGCTTTCTTCGCCGCCAAGGCGGTGGCGCCGATGATGAAAAGCGCAGGCGGCGGGGCCATCATCAACCTTGGCTCAGTGGGCTGGATGATGGCGTCTGCCGGCTACCCGGTGTACGCCGCCAGCAAGGCTGCGGCGCATGGCATGACCCGCGCGCTCGCGCGTGAACTCGGCCCGAGCCGCATCCGGGTCAACACTCTGGTGCCCGGCTGGGTCATGACCGAAAAACAACTGGAAATGTGGGTGGACGACGCCGCCAAAGAACTGATCAGCCGCAGCCAATGCCTGCCGGGCAGCGTGTTGCCGGAACACATCGCCAATATGGCGCTGTTTCTCGCCTCTGATGCGTCGGCGATGTGTTCGGCGCAGAACTTTATTGTGGACGGTGGTTGGGTCTGAATCGATGACTCAACGGGGTATTTCTTGAACGCGGGGTGTTGTTGCAGGCGTTCGGTTTGACGTTTCAGGTTGGCCTGGAGGGTTTATGACGCCTGCCTCATCGGCGCCCGCTATCGCTTCAAGTCGGTCGTTCATGTGGGTTTTACCTGTTATTGCGAGACACACCACCCGCCGGTGGCTTGGTCGTTGCAGCTGCAAACCCAGCCATTGAGCGCTAATGTGGGCCTGATCAAGGCGCTGGGCGGCGGATGGAACGTGGCTTAATTGGCTGCGTCGAACACTACTGAGACCAAGGAGCAGTGAAATCATGACCGACTATGTACCCCCAAAGGTGTGGACCTGGGACACCGAGAGCGGCGGCACGTTTGCCAGCATTAACCGGCCTGTTGCGGGGGCTACCCATGACAAGGTGCTGCCGGTGGGCAAGCATCCTTTGCAGCTGTATTCGTTGGCCACGCCGAATGGGCAGAAGGTCACGATTCTGTTGGAGGAGCTGTTGGCGCTGGGGCACGCGGGCGCGGAATACGATGCGTGGTTGATCAGGATTGGTGACGGTGATCAGTTTGGCAGCGGGTTTGTGGCGGTGAATCCGAATTCGAAGATTCCGGCGTTGTTGGATTGCAGTGGGGAGACGCCGATTCGGGTGTTTGAGTCGGGTGCGATTTTGCAGTACCTGGCGGAGAAGTTCGGGGCGTTTTTTCCGACTGAGCCGGCGGCGCGTGCGGAGTGTTTGTCGTGGTTGTTTTGGCAGATGGGCAGTGCGCCGTATCTGGGGGGTGGGTTTGGGCATTTTTATGCGTATGCGCCGAGCAAGATGGAGTACGCCATTAACCGGTTTGCGATGGAGACCAAGCGGCAGCTGGATGTGCTGGAGCAGCGGTTGGCGGTGAGTGAGTACATTGCCGGGGGTGAATATACGATTGCCGATATTGCGATTTGGCCTTGGTATGGCGGGTTGGTGATGGGGCGGTTGTATGGGGCTGCGGAGTTTCTTTCGGTGCATGAGTATAAGCATGTGTTGCGCTGGGCTGAGGCGATTGAGGCACGGCCTGCGGTGCAGCGGGGGCGCAGGGTGAATCGGGTTTTCGGGGAGGTGTCGGAGCAGTTGGCTGAGCGGCATGAGGCTGGGGATTTGGATTGAGTACATATCCGGGTTTTGGGTGAGGGCTGATGTTGGTTCCGCCCTTACGGCGGGTCACTTTTGGAAAGGCCCAAAAGTAACCAAAAGGCCTTCGCCCCACCACTTGGCACCTCGCTATGGCTCGGTGTGCCCTCACTCCGGCTTGAATCCGTGGGCCGCCGCGATGGGCCATCCTTGGCCCA
>NZ_JAUTYR010000077.1:0-4051 GCF_041946035.1 Pseudomonas sp. AMR01 | reverse complement strand
TTGCTCGCGAATGCGGTGTATCAGCCACCAAATTCATCAACTGACCCACCGCATTCGCGAGCAAGCCCGCTCCCACAGTTTTGACCGGGTACAACTTCAATAGCTGCACGGTCTGCTCTTCTGTGGGAGCTGGCTTGCCTGCGATGCAGTCACCTCGGTGTCATTCCCACCACCTCAGACAGTCGAAGAAAGCCGCGAGCAATTCCTGATCGGTACCGGCTAACGTTTGCGCAACCCTGCAGGGTGAACTAGAGCATGACGGTGACCCATTCAATCGCATGAATAACCCGATTTTTTCGCAGCATTGGCATGGGCGAGGAGGGCGTGCACTGCCGCGTTCGTCAAATCCTTTGTCGAACGGCAGAAGAGATGTGCAGGTGAGACGCTTCAGAGGCGACGCAGGAAGGATTTGACGATGTGTCGGGTGGCGTCGGTGGTGTCGAGTTCGTCCATGGCGGTGTAGGCGTGCCATTGGCAATCGATGATTTCGTTGCACGGCCTGGCCTCGGCGATGTTTATCACTGAGGCTTCGAATACGTGGTGCAGGGTGTCGCGGGTTTTGAGCTCTTGCAAGTACAGCAAGCCGTCCACGTTTAACCCGGTTTCTTCTTCCAGCTCGCGTTCAGCGGCGCCGACCGGGCGTTCGTCGCGCTCGACCTTGCCGCCGGGCAGTGCCCATTTGGATCGGGCTTTGCGCACGAAGAGGATATGCCCCTCGTGTTCGCAAATGACCGTGGCCCTTATTTTCATGCTGTGTGCCCCCGCAGCGTGATGAGTGTCATAAAAGTGTAATGCAATTGTCATGCTGGGTGGCAGTGGCGCCGACGTGAGGGGATGTGGATACTGCCTGATTGATGAAAACGGACGAGGAATACAGATGACTACCGTACGTTGGGGCATGATCGGTTGTGGCAGTGTCACTGAAGTTAAGAGTGGACCCGCTTTCTACAAAGCGCCAGGTTCTGCCCTGGTCGCGGTGATGGGGCGTCGCGAGGAGGCCGTGCGCGATTATGCGGCACGCCATGGCATTGCCCGTTACTACACTGACGCCCAGGCACTGATTGACGACCCTGAAGTGGACGCGGTGTACATCGCCACGCCGCCCGACAGCCATTTGGAATACAGCTTGATGGTGGCCGCAGCCGGCAAGCATTGCTGCGTCGAGAAGCCCATGTCGCTGAATGCCGAACAGAGCGCGCTGATGCAACGCACGTTCGAACGCGCCGGGCTGCACTTGTTTGTGTCCTATTACCGGCGCTCGCTGCCGCGCTTCCAGCAAGTGCGCGACTGGCTGCGGGACGGGCGCATCGGCGAGTTGCGTCAGCTCACTTGGAGCCTGTGCAAGCCGGCGGCCGTTGACGACGCCAGCGCCGCCAACTGGCGTACCGACCCGGCTATCTCGGGTGGGGGGTATTTTGCCGATTTGGCCAGCCATGGTTTTGACTTGTTCCAGTACCTGGCCGGCGACATTGTCGAGGTCACCGGTTTTACCGCGCGACAGGCCGGGGCGTATGCGGCGGAGGACGCGGTAACGGCCTGCTGGACCTTCGGTTCAGGCGCGCTGGGCATGGGGTGCTGGAACTTTGTGGCGGACCGTCGCGAAGATAAAGTCGAGCTGATCGGCAGCCGTGGGCGCATCACCTTTGCGGTGTTCGACGACCAGCCGCTGCGGCTTGAAGGCGAGACCGATGAAGTGCTGGAAGTACCCTGCAATGCGCATATCCAATGGCACCATGTGGTGAATATGAATGCCCATATTCGCGGCGAAGCCGAGCATCCTTCACTGGCGATCGAGGCGTTGAAGACCGATCGGATTCTCGACAAGGTGCTGCAACGTAATCCCCATCTACCGGGGTAATGGATTTTTTCAAGGAACAGACGGATGAAATACCTGATGGTGCTGTGGCTGGCGTTCGCCACCTGCGCAACGGCGGCGCCGCGTGGTCAAGGCACGCCCGGCGCGTTTGATTTTTATGTGCTGTCGCTGTCATGGTCGCCGACGTTTTGCCTGACGCACCCCGACAACGAACAGTGTTCGGGTAAGGGCTACGGCTTTGTGTTGCACGGTTTGTGGCCGCAATACGCGAAAGGCGGGTGGCCGTCTTCCTGTGACTCGCAGGCGCAGTTGAGCCGTGAAGACCTGGAGAAGGGCGCCGCACTGTTCCCGACCCGTTCGCTACTCAAGCACGAATGGGCCAAACACGGCACCTGTACCGGGTTGGCGCCGCAGGCCTATCTGGAGAAAACCGATGCGGCGTTGGGCGTGGTGACCATTCCGCAGCAATTGCAGCCGTTCAACACGCCGTCGTCATTACCGGCGAGTGAAATCGAGGCCTTGTTTCGCGAGAGCAACCCGCGCCTCGGCAACCATGGGCTGGCGGTGATCTGCAAGGGCAAGGTGCTCTCGGAGGTGCGGGTGTGCCTGACCAAAGACCTCGCGTTCGCCGGTTGCCCGCGCAGTGTGAAAACACAGTGCCGCGCGGGTGATATCCGCATTCCTTCGCAGCGCTAAGGCAACATCGCCACGCGGTAGCGCTCGTCAAAGTCCTCGGCCAACTGCGCCAGGGTCACATCGCCCAGGCGCTGCAACAGTAGGGCCTGGGCCTGTTCGAAGGCGTCGGTCAGGGCCGCGTTTACCGCCTGTTCCACCAGGCACTGCGGGTGGTCGGTGGACAGGCCGATGGCGAAAATCGACGGCGTGCCCAGCGCGCTGTGGATATCGAGCAGGGTGATTTCATTCAAGGGTTTGCCCAGGGTCCAGCCGCCCTGGTGGCCCTTTTCCGAGCGCACGTAGCCTTTTTCCTTGAGCAACCCAAGCGTGCGCCGCACCACCACCGGGTTGGTGCCAAGCATATGCGCGATGGTGTCCGACGTGGCGCGCTCTTCATGGCGGCCCATGTGGATCAGCACGTGCAGCATGCGCGAAAGCCGGGTGTCGTTTCTCATCAAAAAGCCTCAAGTCGATTCGCGGCAAAGTATCGTTCGTAACCTGAATAGTTGCGAGACCCTTGACGCCTTATTTTCATGTAACTTATGGTGTGCCGTGAAAGCGTCCAGGCAACCTGGCGCAGCGGAAGACGAGATCGCAAACATGATTTATGACGTCATTATCGTAGGTGGCAGCTATGCCGGCCTGTCTGCGGGCCTGCAACTGGCGCGGGCGCGGCGCAACATAGTGGTGATTGATGCGGGGCAGCGGCGCAACCGCTTTGCGGCCACCTCCCATGGTTTCCTCGGCCAGGACGGCCAGCCACCGCAGGTTATCGCCGCCGAAGGGCGCAGCCAGTTGATGGAATACCCGACGGTCACCTGGGTGCAGGACAGCGCGTTGGAAGCACTGCAGCAGCCCGACGGTTTCAGCATTCGTACCCGGTGCAACGGTGAATATCAGGCCCGGCGACTGATTCTGGCCACTGGTGTCGTCGACGAATTACCCGCCATCGAAGGCCTTGAGGAGCGCTGGGGCAAGCGGGTATTTCATTGCCCGTACTGCCACGGTTACGAGCTGGATCAAGGCCGCATCGGCGTGCTGGCAACCTCACCGTTAGCGATGCATCACGCGCTGATGTTGCCGGATTGGGGCACCACAACACTCTTCACCAATGAGGTGTTCACGCCGGATGCCGAACAACAGGTGCAGCTGGATCGGCGTGGCGTGACGGTGGAAAGCGGCAAGGTCAGACGCATCAGTGGCGAGCGCGCCGATGTGGAACTGGACGACGGCCGGGTGTTCAGCCTCGATGGCGTTTTCACGATGTCACGCACCCGCATCAGCCCTCTGGCGGGGCAATTGGGCTGTGAGTTGCTGGAGGGACCAACCGGTGCTTACGTATTCACAGACGACATGCGTCAGACCTCCCTGGCCGGCGTATTTGCCTGTGGCGATACGGCTCTGGCGGCAGGTTCGGTGGCGTTGGCGGTCGGCGAGGGCGTGGGCGCCCGGGGGGGGGCGCCCGTCGACGTGTTTAAACGGTTGGCTATAACCGGCGGGGCGGGGTAAAACCCGCATAACGGGGCAAATTTGACACACGCCCCCCGGGGGTTGTTGGGG
>NZ_JAUTYR010000076.1:0-4114 GCF_041946035.1 Pseudomonas sp. AMR01 | reverse complement strand
CCCAGTAAAGAAGAATACGGTGTATCAGACTACTTCGTAGTGGCTGGTTCTGGGGCTGCTACGCAGCCCAACGCGGGCGGTGCGACGATTCGACAAGCCCGCTCGCCACATAGAGATTCGCCAGCTTCTAAAAGTTGTGTAGATACCTATGGTCAGGTCACCACTGAGCCCGATGTGACCCCAATTCCCCAGCCGGCAAATCCCACTGCAAGGGCGTCCCGCTGATCGTCAACGGTGCCAGCAACCGATGCGCCTGGCCCCACGGTGTTTGCTCCACCAGCAACCCTTGATCTGCTGGTTCTTCCGCCCGCAACGCTGGCTGCTGCGGCACTTGCCCGGCTTCCACCAGTAACTTCGCGGTACGCGCCAGCGACAACCGGGCCGAACCACCGCGGGCGCTTTTCAACCGCTCGCTCAATGCCTGAATCGCTGCCGCCGCCATCAGGTACCCGGTCGCGTGGTCCAGTGCCTGTAAGGGCAGCGGCACGGGTTTATCCGAGCGCTTCCAGGCCATGCCCGCGTCGGCAATCCCGCTGCTCATCTGCACCAGGCTGTCGAAGCCGCGGCGATTGCGCCACGGGCCGCTCCAGCCGTAGGCGTTCAGGCTAACGTCGATCAGGCCGGGGGCCAGTGTTTGCAGCTCGGCCGAGGTGTAGCCCAGTTGCTCCAGTGCATCCGCGCGGTAACCGTGGAACAGGATATCGGCGTCTTTGAGCAGGCTTTCGAACATCTGCCGGCCTTCGGCGGTTTTCAAGTCGAGGCGGGCGCAGCGTTTGCCCAAGGTCATTTCCGGTACCACGCCCGGCTCGTTCCAGTCGGGCGAGTCGATGCGCAATACGTTGGCACCCAGCCCGGCGAGAAAACGGCTGGCCACGGGGCCAGCCAGCACACGGGTCAGGTCCAGCACCTTGATGCCGGCCAGCGGGCGCGCGACTGAACCAAGCCAGGTTTTGTCCACAGACGTCTCATACGTCTGACGCTGCACCAGCGCTTCGGCATTTACTGCCAGCCCTTGCGGATGGGTTTGCCAGGCTTGCCAGGAACGCATCTGCGCGGCGCAACCGCCTTCATCGACAATCGCTTGCTCCAGCTCTGCGGCCTGCCACTCGGCAACCTTGTCCGCCATTTCGTTGCGGTCGGCGACCTTTCCCAACACCCGCTCGGCGGCGGCTCGGTGATGGGGCGCGTTGGTGTGCAAACGAATCCAGCCGTCGGCGCTGGCGTAATCGCCTGCGACCGGGTCCCACAGCGGAGGCACTTGCCAGCCGACGGGGCGAATCGACGAGGAAAACCAGAACGAGGCGAGGCGCCGATCAACGCTGACCACCGGCAGGCGCCCGGTCTGTTGCTGGATCAACTGGGCCAGCGCCTGGCCGGCGGCGCCAATGCTGGCGCTGGCCAGTTCGGTCACGGCAAAGGTCGAGGGCAGGGCGCCGGCCTCGGTCACGTTGAGGGGTGTGTGGGGTAAATCGAGTGCGGCTTGGATGGGTATCAGCAGGTCAGTCATCAAAGGCCCTCCGTAAGAGAAGGGCCACTATAAAAGATCATCACACCGGTGTGACAACTCCCGGTTCCAACGGCAGGTCGATGCTGGCAATAAAACCGCCGTCCGGGTGATTGGCCAGAATCAGGCTGCCGCCATGGCGTTCCGCCGCACGCCGGGCGATGGCCAAACCCAGGCCGTGGCCTTGGGACACCTGGCCGGGGGCTCGGTAAAACGGTTCGCCCAACTGGCTCAAGTGTTCGGCTTCGACACCGGGGCCGTGATCACGCACGCTGATCAGAATGCGTTCGCCGTGGCGCTGGGCCTGCAACTCGATCGGTTGGCCCTGTGGATTAAAGCGCTGGGCGTTGCGCAGCAAGTTATCCACAGCGCGCTCAATCATGGTCGGCCAGCCCTTGAGGTGCAGCTCGGGTTCCGCCGTCAACTGTACAAGTTGCTCGGGAGCGCTGAGCTGGGCGTCTTTTTGCAGGGTTTTCAGCAGCGGTGTCAGCTCCACTTCCTCGGCGCTGGCGTTGTCGGCGTCCACGCGAGCGAGTACCAGGATTTCGCTGATCAGCGCTTCGAGGCGGTCGCACTCGCGGGTCAGGCGTGGCCAGAGCTTTTCACGTTCTTTGGGGTTGGCGCGTTCGGCCAGGGCCAGGGCAATACGCAGGCGGGCCAGCGGCGAACGCAGTTCGTGGGACACATCGCGCAGTAACTGGCGCTGGCTGCCAATCAGGCTTTGCAGGCGTGCGCCCATGCGGTTGAAATCAGTGGCCAGCACGCCAAACTCATCGCGGCGGTTGGCCAACTGCGCCAGGCTGTTTTGCTGATACGTGGTTTGGCCGAGGTCATGCACCGCGCCGCGCAAGCGGCTGAGCGGGCGCGTGATGGACAGCGTCACCAACAGGCTGAACAGCGTCAGCACCACCAAGGCAATCGCCAGCGCACTCAATGGCCACGCCAAGCTGCTGCGGTGCCAGGCATCCAGTTCCGGGTGGGGGATGCGGTAGATCAGCAGGTAGGTGTCGCCGGTTTTTTCACTGGTGTACTCGGCGGTCAGGCGCCGCCAGGGCAGGTGACCGTCCTGGCTGTCATTTTGTCGGGCTTCAAAGGCGGCGGCGCGACGCGGGAAGGTGCCGCGTACCACCGGGTCGCCGCTTTCGTTCAGCACTTGCACGTCAATGTGGTACTGACGTTTGCGCTGCTGCAGTAATTCCTGGGCGGCGTCCTCGCCCTGGGCGTCGTAGAGTTGCGTCCACTCCTGCGCCAGGTTGTTGAGGCCGGGGTGGCGGCTGAGAATCCAGGCGTCTTGGTTGAGCATGTGCCCAAGCAAGATCGATAACCCGGCAACCAGGGCGATGGCCAGCCAGAAACTGGCCAGGATCCGCCAGAACAATGAACGCACAGAAAACCCTCAAACAGGAAAAGCCCAGCGGCGGTGGCCACTGGGCTGGGGGAACGCTAGGTCATTATTGCGCTTTTTGCGGTTGTTGGGCTTTCCAGGCCTGGAATTCCTTCCACTCGGCGCGGCGCTCGGCCTGTTTCTTCACGATCTCGTCGAATTTCTTCTGTTGATCGGGTTTCAGCACGGCACGGATGTCGGCTTGGGTTTTCTGTTTGCCGGCGGCGATTTCATCCTGCATGGCTTTCTGGTCGGCGGCTGGCAGTTTGTCCAGGTACTTTTTGACCAGGTCTTTGCGAGCGTGCCACTGGTCGCCCATCAGTTTGCCGATTTGCTGGCGCTGTTCCTTGCTCAGGTCCAGTTGGCTGAAGGGGCCGCCTTTGCCACGCGGACCGTGTTCACCGCCGTGGCCTGGGCCACCCATCATGTGGCCTTCAGGGCCGCCCATCGGGCCTGGGCCATCGGGCATTGCCGCCATGGCAACGGTGGGCAGGGCAGCGGCGAACATCAAAGCGATAAGGGTCTTGCGCATGGTGATTCTCCTGTCTCTATTCCGGTGAGTCCGGATGTGAGTAGATTAGGGGGATCAAGGTCAGCGGCGGTCAGGGGAGGGTAAAGCTTGGGTAAAGAGGGGGGTGGGGGGTGCTGACAAAACTTCGGGGTTGAGTACATATCCGTTATTTGGGTCACGGCCTCAATCGGTTCCGCTCTTACAGCGGGTCACTTTTGGCAAACGCCCCAAAAGTAACCAAAAGGTCTGTGCCCCACCACTTGGCACCTCGCTAATGCTCGGTGTGCCCGCACTCCGGCTTGAATCCGTGGGCCGCCGCGATGGGCCATCCTTGGCCCAGCGCGGCTAACCCGGCGTCCTGCCGGGTTACCCACGGATTCAAGCCTGCGTGCGGCCAGCGTGGTTAACGGGGCGCCTGAGATCAAAGTCAAAAGCAAGATCAAAAGCAAAAGCACAGTCCAGTGTGGGAGCTGGCTTGCCTGCGATGGCATCTACTGGTTTTGCCTGATGTACCGAAGTGTCTGCATCGCAGCAGTGCGACGATTCGACAAGCCAGCACCCACAGACAAGCTCACCTGCGTGTGAAGACATTGAAGTCTTACTCGGTCAAAACTGTGGGAGCGGGGGGGGGGGGGGGGGGGGGGGGGGGGGGGGTGGGGGTTGTGGTGGGGATGGTGCAGGGAGGCAGGCGCACGCCCCCCCCCCCCAGTACAAT
>NZ_JAUTYR010000075.1:0-4352 GCF_041946035.1 Pseudomonas sp. AMR01 | reverse complement strand
GTGCCAAGTGGTGGGGCGGAGCGTTTTTGGTTACTTTTTGCGCTCTTCAAAAAGTGACCCGCTGTAAGAGCGGAACCAATACCCGCCATCACCCAAATAACGGATATACCCAAAAATATCAGCGCCGACTATCGAGCCACTCCAACCCCGTACGCCACACACAAATCCCCAGAAAGTAAGCCGACATCACCGACCACAACCCAAACGTCCAGGGATTGGTATTCGGATAATCCACCACCATCAAAAAGCTGCACAACAACCAGATCGTGGTTACAGCGATATTCAACGGCATAAACCGCTTAACCCGAAACGGATGCAAAAACTTCATCGGCGTCACCGTCAACAACGCCAGCCCAATGACCGTAGCCAAGGATACCCAAGCATCCGGCTGGATGATGTAGACGCACAACGCAACCACATTCCAGGCCGCCGGGAACCCGACGAAGTAGTTGTCTTTACTCTTCATGTTCACATTACAAAAGCAAAACAACGACGACACCAAAATCACCGACACCGTAAACAGGTGAGTAAATTCCGGCAGGTCGATATAGCGGTAAATGAACAGCGCCGGAATAAACACGTACGTCAGGTAATCAATCACCAGGTCCAGCACCGAACCGTCGAAGCTGGGCAGCACGGTGCTGACATTCACCCGTCGCGCCAGGGAACCGTCGACGCCATCAACCACCAACGCCAGGCCCAGCCACAGCAGGCAGGCCTTCGGCGAGTTTTCCAGCAGCGCCAGGGTGGCCAGGAAGGCCAGCACTACACCGGTGGCTGTAAAGCCGTGGGCGCCCCAGGCTTTGAGTCTGGCTACATGCAGGGTCGAAATCACGGGCGGTTCTCCAAAAGGTGAAACGGGGCAACCGACAGCGTAACGCCGTCGTGTGTGGCCAGGGAATGCAGGTATCGACCGGGAAGGGGATCATAAGGTTCACCACCCCGGCGTATCACTTAGCGTAGCAAGCGCAGGACGTTTCGGCATCAACCCTGACGGAACACCAGCGCCTTCAACCCGCTTTGCGGGTCAATATCCGCAAATTCCGGCGGGTTTTCCAGACGTTCGACAAAACGCAGGCCCGGTGCTTCGCGGGTTACGCCGTCAATCAGGAAGTCTTCGCCAAAGGCCGGATCGTTCATGCACGCCAACACCGTGCCTTGCGCGGTAAGCAGGTCCGGCAGGCGACGCAGCACGCGCTGGTAGTCTTTGGTCAGCAGGAAACTGCCTTTCTGGAAGGACGGCGGGTCAATGATCACCAAATCATAAGGGCTACTGTTGGTGACCTTGGCCCAGGACTTGAACAGGTCGTGGCCCAGAAAGCTCACTTTGCTCAGGACATGACCATTCAGGCGATGATTGTCGCGACCCCGGCTCAGGGCGCCACGGGCCATATCGAGGTTCACCACGTGGTCGGCGCCGCCTTCGATGGCCGCCACGGAGAACCCGCAGGTGTAAGCAAACAGGTTGAGTACGCGCTGGCCACTGGCTTGCTCACGCACCCAGTTGCGCCCGTAACGCATGTCGAGGAACAGCCCGCTGTTCTGTTTTTTACCCAGGTCGATCAAATAACGCAGGCCGCCTTCGGTGATGGTCCGCTCATCGATGGCATCGCCCACCAGCCATTCGGTGGTGCTTTGCGGCAGGTAGCGGTGTTGCAGGGCCACGGTGTAGGCGCTGAGCGCAGATTGCAGGAGCTGTTTCAGGTCTTCCAGCTGCGCCGCCTCGGGTTCCTTGAACAGCGAGACCAGAATCACGCCCTCAAGCCAGTCCACCGTCAATTGCTCCAGGCCCGGCCAGCAACGGCCACGGCCGTGGAACAGGCGGCGGGTTTCAGCTGGCGGGCTGGCAAGGGCAGTGAGCAGATGGGCGTGCAGGGTAGCGAGTGCGTCTGGGTTCATCGTTAAACGTCAGTCATTGTGCGGCCGGCATTTTAAACACAGTTGCGAGCCAGCGTTCGTAATATGGCTTAGACGGTAGCAATAAGGGCTGGCCCAAAGGCCTCTTTCAAGAACCCCGGCGCGATGTAGCGCTCGTAATGCGCCTCTGACAGCAGAAAAAACTCCCGGTCAATCGCATCGCGCAAGTCCGCCAGAGGGCGCTCACGAAACTCCGGCAACAACGCCAGCCCATATGCCTCCAGTTTGGAAATCACCCGCGCACCGCGGGCAATCAACTGGTACGCCCAGCAATACGGCGACTGGTGCGGCATAAAGCGGATCTTGCGCGTCTCCAGTTGCTGACGCAGCAGGTGCGGGTCGAATACCTCCAGCTTGCTGGTCATCACTTGCACCAACAGTTGCTCCAGGCGCAGCCACACCGCCTGTTTCTCGTCGGCGTTGTAGCCATTCCACTGGATCACTTCATGGTGATAACGCTTGCAGCCCCGGCAGACCAGGTCCCCGTAAACGGTGGAGCAAAGGCCGACGCAGGGCGTTTTGATGGTTTGATTGGGCATGATTCGATGTTTTGCGGGATTGGAGAATCACCCGTATCGGGTGTGGAAACCGGATTCATGTGGGAGCAGGCAAGCCAGCTCCCACACAAATCTCACGTTTGATTTCAATCAATCCCAGCTAAGCGCGCCGCCGGTCTGGTACTCGATCACACGGGTCTCAAAGAAATTCTTCTCTTTCTTCAAGTCCATGATCTCGCTCATCCACGGGAACGGGTTGGTCGTGCCTGGATATTCTTCTTTAAGGCCGATCTGCGACAAACGACGGTTAGCAATGAACTTGAGGTAATCCTCCATCATCGCCGCATTCATCCCCAACACCCCACGCGGCATGGTATCCCGCGCATATTCAATCTCCAGCTGCGTCCCCTGCAGAATCATCTGGGTCGCTTCTTCCTTCATCTCGGCATCCCACAAGTGCGGGTTTTCGATTTTGATCTGGTTGATCACATCGATACCGAAGTTCAGGTGCATCGACTCATCGCGCAGGATGTACTGGAACTGCTCCGCCACGCCGGTCATTTTGTTGCGACGGCCCATCGACAAGATCTGGGTGAAGCCGCAATAGAAGAAGATGCCTTCCAGAACGCAGTAGTAGGCGACCAGGTTGCGCAGCAGCTCTTTGTCGGTCTCAACGGTGCCGGTTTCGAACTTCGGATCGGAGATCGAACGGGTGTACTTCAAGCCCCAGGCGGCCTTTTTCGCGACCGATGGAATCTCGTGGTACATGTTGAAGATTTCGCCTTCATCCATGGCCAGGGATTCGATGCAGTATTGATACGCGTGGGTGTGGATCGCTTCTTCGAAGGCCTGGCGCAGGATGTACTGGCGGCATTCCGGGTTGGTGATCAGGCGGTACACGGCCAGCACCAGGTTGTTGGCAACCAGGGAGTCGGCGGTGGAGAAGAAGCCCAGGTTGCGCATGACGATGCGGCGTTCGTCGTCGGTCAGGCCCTCGGGGTCTTTCCACACGGCGATATCGGCGGTCATGTTGACCTCTTGCGGCATCCAGTGGTTGGCGCAGCCGTCGAGGTATTTCTGCCAGGCCCAGTCGTACTTGAAGGGCACGAGTTGGTTGAGGTCGGCGCGGCAGTTGATCATGCGCTTTTCGTCGACGGCGACGCGGGCGGCGGAGCCTTCGAGTTCGGCGAGGCCTTCGGCGACGTCGAGTTTGTCCAGCGCAGCCTTGGCGCGCACGATGGCGGCGGAGTCGTTGGCGGTCACGTGACGTGCTTCCAGCGCGGCAGCGGCGCCGGCACCGTCGAGGCGGTCCATGTTGGCTTCGCTCGCGTGGCCGGCGTTGGCGCCCTTGACCACCACTGCACCGGTGTCTTCGCTGTCGACTTCATCCCAACTCAGCATTGAAATACTCCTTCCAGTTCTGTTCTGACGGCGTATGGAACCGTCCAAAAAAATGCGGTTTGCAGGCTACAAGGCATTGAAATACTGCGCTGAGTGTGGTCGGTAAATACCGATGCTGCACACTATGTAGTGGTCTGTTCTGTTTGTGGGCACACTATATGGGGTGTAACAAAGTTGGTCAACGCGCAAGAACGCCCCGATCGTCGCAGGGGGGTATAAGCAAATCTCACAGCCCCAATGGCCCGGCCGGCCCGGCGTTCGCCAACAGCCTCGCGTCGCCAAGCCAGGGATTCAAGCCCGCGTGCGGCCAGCGTGGTTAAGGGGGCGCCTCAGATCAAAATCTAAAGCTAAAGCGCGGCGGCCTGGTAGCCGACCTGAGTGGTTGAATCAAAGGCGCTGTTTTTTTAGAGCAGATCGCGATTCTTCAGACCAAATGGAGATCCAATTGTGGGAGCGGGGGGGGGGGGGGGGGCGGGGGGGGTGGGGGCCGCCCCAAAACAATCAGCACCACACCCACACCCAGCCCCCCCCCCCCCC
>NZ_JAUTYR010000007.1:0-195227 GCF_041946035.1 Pseudomonas sp. AMR01 | reverse complement strand
AAGAATGCCTGACCCACCGCATTCTTCTTTCTGGGGTCGCTTCGCAACCCAACGCGGGGCAAGCCCGCTCGCCACAGGTACAGGAATCAGCCAGATATGGCCGATTTCCAAAGACCTTGAAAGGGCTGGCTGTAAGAGCGGAACCGATTTCAGCCGTTACCACAGCAACGGATATGTACTCAACCAACCCCCAAGGGCAACCGCTGATCAATCACCTGATACAGCGCACTCCCCACCGGCCAATTACGCATAAACCGCGCCCGATCCCGGGCATAAGCAGGCGCAAACCCAGCCAAAGACCCGTGCTGACACATGGCATCCAGATCAATCAAGGTCCAGCGATCCCCCGCCCAAAACAGGTTATGCCCCTTGAAATCCCCATGACTGATCCGCTCCCGAATCAACTGCGCAAACAGCTGATCCAACGCCACCAACTCAGCCTCCGGCGCCTCCCCGCTTTCAACATAAGGCGCAAACCGCTCAATAATATCCGGCCCCGGCAAATACTCAGTCACCAGATAAGCCCGACTGCGCAGCCACAAAAACTGCTTCTCCAGCACCGCCAACGGCGTGGGCGTAGCAATCCCCAAAAACGCCAGACGATTACCCTCACACCACGAATGCCAGGCCCGGCTCGGCCGCCAGAACCGCTTGAGCCAATGGGCAAACCCCTTGATGTTATAGCGCTTGATCACCAACGGCCGCCCCGCGACCTCAACCTTGGCCACCGTCGCCGCACCGCCGGTCTTGTACAGATGCCCCTGATCGAGCAATGCATCTGCCTGCGCCAGCACCGGCAACATCGCCGCCACTTCCTCACGCCGAATCGCACGCAAGCCAAAGGCGCCACGCACCACGCTGAAGAGCGTGCATTCACGGCCAACCTTGCTCAGAAAATCCTTCAAACGCCAAGCGCTGACTTTACGCACCTGCTTTTCCAGGGCCTCCAGCGGCAACGCATGCTCACCGTTGCTCAGCAGGTAATACACCAACAGTTCTTCGGTAAACGGCTCAAGATTTTTCGGCAATTGCGCGAAGAATACCCCGAGGTTTTCCAGCACGCGGTTACGCGAAAGCGGCTTGCCCGCCTCTTCAACGCGAATACCCGCGCCGTCGATCAGGTACAACATGCCGTCCTGACGCAGCAGGTTGTCCAGGTGCAAGTCTTCCTGCCACAGCCCTTTGGCGTGCATCTGCGCAATCGCACCGAGTGCTTCGGCAAGTACGGCGGTTTGTTCGTCTGCCAGCGGCGGCAGCCCTTCGACTGCCTGCCAGGCATCGGCAAGGCTTTCGGCGCCTTCAATAAAGTCGAACAGCAGCCAGCCGCCCTCGCCTTCCTGCAAGCCATCGGCCAGCAACTGCGGCGTGGTCAGGCCTTGCTCGGCCAGCAGCCGGACGCCGGTGAGTTCACGCTGAAAATGCCGTGCGGCTTTGCCGCCCACCAGCAACTTGGCCAGCACCGGGCGACCGCGCCAGACGGCGGCGCCGACGTAGCGCTCGCCCGGCAATACGCGCAGCAGGCTGAGCAGTTGTAATTGCCCTGCGCCGGCGGCGTCCGCCAGTTCAATGGTCAGGGGCAGATCGGGTGTGCGCCCGGCGTTTTTCAGTGCGGATAAACGCATCAGCGCTTCCCCTTTTGGCTGCGACGGGCCGTCAGGCGGCGGTGCCAGACATCCACCAGCGCGCTGTCCTCAGGCTGTTCAACATAAGCGGCCAGCAATTGCCGAATGTGCGCGTCCGTCCACTGCGGCGCACGGCGCAGCAGTGGCTCCAGGTCTTTGACCCGATCACGCCAGCCAAACAACAGCGGGCGGGTTTTCTCCAGGTCGATCAACCGCGCGGCATAACCAGCACCGGCCGCCTGCAGGAAAATATGCTTGGGGTAAAAACAGCCATGCACCTGCCCCACGCGATGAAGGTCGCGGGCCAGCTTGCCGCACGCCAGCAGGATTGCGCGGTGCTGGGCGTCGCTCAGTTGCGACCATTGCTCCAGCAACGAATCCAGATCATTCCAGCCGTCCAGGGCACGGGTCAGCAGCATCGCGCGGCGCTCGCCGCTGACCTTGCGCTCACCGAAAAACGCGGCCTGCAACGCGGGAATACCGAGCGCCTGGTAACGGCTGATATTGCGAAATTCGCGGGCGAACGTGGGCTCGCCAAACGGCTTGTGCAAGCTGCGCGTCAGGTAGTTGCTCTGGCGTTTGAGGTAGTACCCCTGGCCTTCAAGCTCCAGGCGAAACACGCTGCTCCAGCCGCCTTCGCTGGTATTGGGTTCGTCCACCGCGTCCAGTTGACGAGCCCACAGGGCGTCGAAGGTTGAGAGGCCGTGGCGCTCAAGCAGAGCGCGGTCTTCGGCCGCCAGGAAATCACTCATTCGCGTCCCTCGAAAAACTTCACCACGTGGCGAATTCGCTGTTTGTCCGCCGCCGACAGCTGTGGGCGTTGGCGATATTGCAGGTAGAAACGCAAGCGCTGGGTGGCCGACAAGTGATACTTGGCGACTTTGTCCAGGCAGGCCAGGTCCTTGGTAATCCGGTACTTGAGCCAGAAGCCACGCCAGAAATCACCGTTGGGGCAATCGATCAGGTACAGCGTCTGATGGTCATCGACCAACAGGTTGCGCCACTTCAAGTCGTTATGAGTGAAGCGGTGCTCGTGCATCGTGCGCGTGTATTCGGCGAGCTGACGGCTGATCGCACTGACCCATTTGCGGTCTTTCAGACGGGCGTCGTGGCGGTCGGCGAGTGCTGACAGGTCTTCGGTTTTCGGCAATTCACGGGTGATCATCGCGCCGCGGTGATACGCCAGGCCCTTGCGCTCCAGGCCCCAGGCGACCACGTCTGCGGTGGGAATGCCCCACTTGGCGAAACGCTTGAGGTTCTGCCACTCGGATTTGACGCGCGGCTTGCCCAGGTAACGGCGCAAGCCTTTGCCGGCGCCGACGTAACGCTTGACGTAGTAATGGATCCCGCCACGCTCCACGCGGATCACTTCCGACAGCGGGTCGCGGGTCAGGCGCTCGCCTTGCAGGGCGAACACCGCCTCCAGGCTGCCAAAATCATCCGCCAACGCGGCGTAAGCAGGTTCCAGGTTCCAACCCGCCATCAGATCGCATCTCCAAGGCGCTGCTTGCGCGCATACAGCTTGTCGGCCTTGCGCTGCAACAGGCTCAAGGACGCCGACTGCTCGGCAAGGATCTGGCGCAATGGCTGACGGAAATAGCCCTTGAGGAAGCGGAACTTGTCCCGCCGGGTCAGACCGATTTCCAGCGCCGAGTAGTACAGCGCAGACAAATCTTTGTCGCGCCAGCGCAGCGGCAAGTGGGCACGCATCTGGGCGCGATGCAGGTCGATCACCGACAGCTTGATGTCGCGGGCGTCGATCGGTTTGGACGTGTCCAGCAGGAAGTGGCACAGGTAGCAATCGCGGTGGTTCACACCGCCCCGGTGCATGTCGCCAACCATGCGCGCCAGTTCGTCCGTCAGCGCATGGCGCAACGCAAGCGTCGGCGGCTCGGCTGGCCAGTTGACGGTCAGGTCTTCCAGGCTGATGGTCGGGGCCAGCTCTTCGGTGATGATGAAGGAGTGCTGGTCCGCCGGGTTGCTGCCTTTTTCGCCGAAGGCCACGCCGGTCATGGTCGGCACGCCGATTTCCTGCAAGCGGTGAATGGCATCCCATTCCAGGCCGGCGCCCAGCACGGGCAACTTAGCTGTGATCAGATTCTTGAAGATTTCCGCCCAACCGATGCCACGGTGAATTTTCACGAAATACGCGCGGCCATCCACCTCGGTGCGCAAGGTGCGGCGCGCCGCCAGTTCACGAAACACCTGGCCTTGCAGTTTTTCGACTTCGGCAAAGGCGTCACGCCCGGCCCATAAAGTCTTGAACGGTTCGGCAAGAATCAACTTCATCGTTTTGGCTCCGCCAGAATCACATCCGCCGCGTGCTGCGGCATGCTGTAGAGGTCGGCCGTCTCGGCGAAGGCCAACCCATTGCGGCCCCAGGCCGCGCGCTGTGAGGTGTCGGAAAGCATCTGCGTCAGGTACTGATTGAGCTGCGCCTGTTCGAACGGCTCATCCAGCACCAGGCCGCTGTCGGCCTCGGTGATGTAGTGCGCGTAACCGCACACCGCCGAGACCAGCACCGGCAGCCCGGCTACCACGGCTTCAAGCAACACGGTGCCGGTGTTTTCGTTGTATGCCGGGTGGATCAACAGGTCGGCGCCCAACAGAAAACGCGGGATATCACTGCGGCCCTTGAGGAACTGCACGTTATCGCCCAGCCCCAATGTGGCGCTCTGCAGTTGGAATACTTTGGGGTCGTCCTGGCCAATTACAAACAGGCGCGTGCGTTTTTTCAATTCTGCCGGCAGCGCGGCCACGGCCTTGAGGCTGCGGTCGACGCCTTTGGTCTTGAAACCCGAGCCGATTTGCACCAGCAGCAGCTCGTCGTCGCGCAGGTTGAATTCCTTGCGGAAACCCGCGCGAATCTCGGCCGCATCGGGCGGCGCACGGCGGTCTTGTGCGATGCCCGGCGGCAGCAGGTGGAAGCGCTCCAGCGGCGTGTCGTAATGCTTGATAAACAGCGGCTGCTGCACTTCGGAGATCATCAAGACTTCGGTCTTGGCATCTTTGGCAAACACTGCGCGCTCGTAGTCGGCAAAGTGCTTGTAGCGGCCAAAGTAGCGGTACAGCGAATGGCGCAGGTTTTGCGCCTTGTCTTCAAAGCAGCCGTCGGCGGCGTAGTAGACGTCCAGGCCGGGCATCTTGTTGAAGCCAATCAGGCGGTCCACCGGGCGTTTGGCCAGGTCGGCTTCCATCCAGGCGCTGAGTTTCTCGTTGCGCCGATGGTTGAAGAACGCCTTGACCGGCGCCACCAGCACTTCGAAGCCGGGCGGGATGTCGCCTTCCCAGATCAGCGTGTAGACACGAATCTGATGCCCGCGTTTCTGACACTCCAGGGCGATACGCATGAAGTCGCGCTGCAGGCCACCGAAGGGGAAATATTTGTACAACACAAAAGCCAGTTGCATCAGTGCAGCTCCTCAGCCAGTAACAACGTGCTCAGTCGGCTTGCCACACGCTCAGGGTTCAAGCGCGTGAAGCACAGGGGCGACTCGCGCTTGATGTCGAACCGACGCAGGTCGTCGGCCGTTGGTTGATAGGTACAGTGCTTTTGCAGGCACGGCGCGCACGGAAAATCGCTGGCCAGGTGAATCTGGCCCTTGCCGTAGGCGCCGGTGAGGCCTGGGTTGGTCGGGCCAAACAGGGAAATAGTCGGCACATCCAGAGCAGCGGCCAAGTGGCCGAGACCGGTGTCCACGGCCACACAGGCACGCGCGCCCGCTAACACACGGGCCACGCCGGCCAGGTTCAATTTGGGCAACACTTCGGCGTTTGGCAGGCCTTGGGCCAGGCGCTCGGCGCGGGCTTTTTCGGCGGCATTGCCCCACGGCAACTTCACGTCCACACCCAGGCTGCCCATGCGCTCGGCCAGCTCGCGCCAGTAGGCTTCGGGCCAATGCTTGGTGTCCCAGGTGGTGCCGTGCAGCAGCAGTACGAAGGGCTTCTTTGGCGGCAGGCCGAGCAGTTTATCGACGCTCAAACCATAGTCGCCCAGGGCTTTGGGCAGGTCATAACCGAGGGCAACGGCGAACAGCTGGCGCAAACGCTCCACGGCGTGCTGCCCACGGGCGACCGCCAAGCGACGGGAATAAAAGCGTGCGGCGATCGGCTCACGGGCCGAGTTTTTATCGAAGCCCGCCACCGGCGCACGCACATAACGCGTCAGCCAGGCGCTTTTCAGCAGGCCTTGGGCGTCGATCACCAGGTCGTATTTGGTCGACTGGATGCGCTGCTTAAAACGTCGCCATTCGCCACTCTTGAGCGTCTGCCAGATGTTTTTGCGCCAGCGACGGATCGCCACCGGGATCACCTGGTCCACCGCCGGGTGCCAGGTCGGAATTTCGGCAAAGCCTTCTTCCACCACCCAGTCAAAGCGAATACCGGGGATCGCCCGCGCGGCGTCGGTCAGGGCCGGCAAGGCGTGGATCACGTCGCCCAGGGATGAGGTCTTGATTACGAGTACGCGCAAAACTATCGAACCTCGACCGCAGTGCCCTGCAACCGCTGCAAGGCTTCATTTACCGGCTGCGGCAATAATTGGCGCATGCAGTTGTAGTGGCCGAAACGGCAGGTGCGCTCAAAACACGGGCTGCACTCAAGCCCGAGGCGCACCACTTCAACCTTGTCGGCCAACGGCGGGGTGAAACCCGGCGACGTGGAGCCGTACACCGCCACCAATGGGCGATTCAGCGCCGCCGCCACGTGCATCAGGCCGGAGTCGTTGGACACCACCGAGTCGGCGCAGGACAACAAATCAATCGCCTCGGCCAGCGAGGTGTCACCACTGAGGTTGACCGCTTCTTCACGCAGGCCGGGAATCAGGCGCTGGCGGATGTCTTCGCCCACCGGGTGATCTTTCTTCGAACCGAACAGCCACACCTGCCAACCTTCGCGAATCTTCGCTTCGGCGACTTTGGCGTAGTGCTCCGACGGCCAGCGTTTGGACTCGCCAAACTCGGCACCCGGGCACAGCGCCAACACCGGGCGATCCAGCATCAAACCGAACTTGGCCAGGGCGGCGTCGCGGCTCACCGGGTCGATTTGCAGGCTGGGGCGCGGGTAAGGCGTGGGCAACTCGGCACCCGGCGCGTAGGCCAGGGCCATGAGGCGTTCGATCATCAGCGGGTAGCGCGCCTTGTCCAGCGTGCGCACGTCGTTGAGCAGGATGTAACGAAACTCGCCGCGCCAGCCGGTGCGCTTGGGGATGCCGGCAAAATACGGCACCAGCGCCGACTTGAGCGAGTTGGGCAACAGGATCGCCTGGTCGTATTGGCCGGCCAGGGATTTACCGATGCGACGACGGGTCGCCAGCTCAAGCGCGCCGTGGCCGAGCGGAAAGCTCAAGGCCTTACGCACTTCGGGCATGCGTTCAAGGATCGGCCGGCTCCACTCAGGGGCGAGCACATCGATCTGGCAGTCTGGATAGCGCATGCGCAGGCACTGAAACAGTGTCTGCGCCATCACCATGTCACCGACCCAGCTGGGCCCAACGATCAGAATATTCATGTAGTTTCCACAAACGATACGGGGAGGCTAATGCCTCCCCGCCTCGATAATGACTGTAGGTCACGCTTTTTGTGGGAGCGGGCTTTTGTGGGAGCCGGGCTTGCCCGCGATGCAGACGCCTCGGGGTATCAGTAATACCGAGGTGATGCAATCGCAGGCAAGCCAGCTCCCACACAAGCCCGCTCCCACATAAAGCCGATTTCCACATTAGATTGGCGTCACTCAATTGATCAGCTTAACCCCAGTTCCTTCCAGACCCGCATCACCTGGCGCCGCTCGTCGGCAAACTGGTCCCCGGCAACCGTGCCGGCCTCGTTTTGCAAGGCCTGGCGGTGTGCGGCGGAACGGTAGGCCTTATACACCTCGCGCAGCAGATGGGCGTCGGCGGCGGGCATCAACCCCACCTGCTCCAGGCCTTCCAGAATGCGGATATTGTCGGTGTAGCGCAGCAACGATGGATGGTGGGCAGACCACGCCAAAGCCGCGTATTGCACCATAAATTCAATATCGACGATACCTCCGGCGTCCTGCTTGAGGTCGAACGCTGCCGTAGGCTCGAAGGCATTGGCGCCGGTACCGGCCGCCGTGGTCCTGGTGCCGAGGTTGTCACGCATCTTGGCGCGCATCTCGCTGACCTCCTGGCGCAGCGTTGCCAAATCCCGCTCGCGGCCCAAAACCTTGGCGCGGACTTGCTCAAACGCATGGCCCACGTCTGCGCAACCGACCAACACCCGCGCGCGGATCAGGGCCTGATGTTCCCAGGTCCAGGCTTCATTTTGTTGATAGCGCTCAAACGCCCCAAGCGAACTCACCAGCAAGCCCGAGGCGCCGGAAGGTCGCAGGCGCATGTCCACTTCATAGAGCTGGCCGGAGTTGGTCTGGGTGGTCAGCAGGTGAATGATGCGCTGGCCCAGGCGCGTGAAGAACTGCGCGCCGTCGATGGGCTTGGCGCCGTCGGTTTCAGCCTGAGGGTCGCCGTCGTGAACGAACACCAGGTCCAGGTCCGAACCATGGCCCAATTCGATGCCGCCGACTTTGCCATAACCGACAATGATGAACCCAGGGTCGCACACGCTGCCGTCCAACCGTTGCGGCGAGCCGTAACGCGCCACGGTCTGGCGCCAGGCCAGGGCCAGCACTTGTTCGAGGATGGCTTCGGCGAGCCAGGTCAGGTAGTCGCTGACTTTCATCAACGGCAGGCTGCCGGCGATTTCCGAGGCGGCCACACGCAGGCGGTGGGCCAATTTGAAGTGGCGCAGAGCCTCCATTTGTTGCTCAAGGTCGTCCTCGGGAATACGCGTCAGGCGCTCGCGCAGTTCGGCGGCGAGTTCAGGTGCCAGGGGTGGCTTGAACAGGCGGCCTTCGTTGAGCAACTCATCAAGCAGCAGCGGGAAGCGGGTGATCTGTTCGGCAATCCACGGGCTGGCGGCGCACAGGGTTAAAAGGCGGCGAAGTGCACCGGGGTTTTCCGTGAGCAGCACCAGATAAGCGGAACGCCGGGCGACAGCCTCCACCAGCGGCAACACGCGCTCCAGCACAAGGTCCGGGTTGGCGTGCTCCACGGACTGGGCCAGCAGGCGCGGGATAAAGGCATCCAGACGCTCACGCCCAAGGCGCTGCATGGCCCGCAATTGCGGGCTGACGCGCAAGCCGGCCAGGGCTTTGAGGGCTTTGGGCGCGTCGCTGAAACCACCTTCGGCCAATTGACGACAGGCAGCGTCTTCGTCCTGGGACTCTTCCCACAGCGGCAACCACTCGCCTCCCACCACCAATTCGCTTTCTTCGCCCTCTTCTTCATCGGGGTCGGCAATCACTTGGCGAAAGTGCCAGCCCACCCTGCCACGCCAGTGCATCAGGCGTTCGTGGAAGGCCGCCCAGTCGGCAAAGCCCAACATAAAGGCAATGCGCGCCTGGTCTTCAGGGCTGTCCGGGAGCATTTGCGTCTGCCGGTCGGCAATCGCCTGGATCGCGTGTTCGGTGTAGCGCAGGAATTCGTAGCCATTGCGCAATTCGGCAATCACCGCCGGCGGCAAATAACTTTGGCTCTCCAGCATGCCAAGCACCTTAAGTAACGGGCGCTGTTGCAGGCTGAGGTCGCGACCGCCGTGAATCAGCTGGAAGGCCTGGGCGATAAATTCCACCTCGCGAATGCCGCCCGAGCCCAGCTTGATATTTTCGGCCATGCCCTTGCGCCGTACTTCCTGCTGAATCAACTGCTTCATGGTGCGCAGCGCTTCGATGGCGGAGAAGTCCAGGTAACGCCGGTAAACGAACGGCCGCAACATATCCAACAGGTGCGCACCCGCCACCTGATCGCCCGCGACCACGCGTGCCTTGATCATGGCGTAGCGTTCCCAGTCGCGGCCCTGATCCTGATAGTACTGCTCCAGCGCGTTGAAGCTGAGCACCAAGGCACCGGCCGACCCGTAAGGGCGCAAGCGCATGTCGACGCGGAACACGAAGCCGTCCACGGTCATCGGGTCGAGGGCCTTGATCAGTTTTTGACCCAACCTGATGAAAAATTCCTGGTTATCCAGTGCACGCTTTACGCCCACCGTTTCGCCCCCTTCGGGGTAGGCGAAAATCAAGTCGATGTCGGACGACAGGTTCAGCTCTACCGCGCCGAGCTTGCCCATGCCGAGGATGACCATGTGCTGGGCGTCGCCGCTGCGCCGACCGGTGGGCGTGCCGAATTGCACGCAGTGGCGCTGATACAGCCATTGATAGGCTTGGTCGATGCTGGCGTCGGCCATGTCGGAGAGGTCGCGACAGGTTTGCACCAGGTCGGCTTGGCGGGTCAGGTCGCGCCAAATAATGCGCACCTGATGGCGGGTGCGCTGGCGACGCAGTGCGCGGCCTAATTCATCTTCTGTTTCGGCCTGTTGCACAGCGCCGCAGATCTGGCTGCACAACTCGCCGGGCGCAAAGCCACGGTCCAGCTCGCCCCACGACACCAACTCAAGCAACATCAAAGGGTCACGAACGCTCTGTTCAATCACGAAATCACTGGCGGCGCACACGCGGGCGAAGTCGGCCCACCGTTGCGGCGTCCACGCAGAAAGTCCATGATCGTCGTCCAGCGCGGCCACGGCGTCACGAAATGACTGCTCGGCCCGCTGGGCAAATGGCAAGAGAATGGCCGGCAATTCGGCCAGCGTTGGAAGGCTCATGGTCTATCCTTGATCGGCGCGTAAAGGGCGTGTTGCCGTGCAGGCAAGAACCACGCTTGGTGAAGGACTGTCGAACAAAGGTGAGAAATAGCTGAAATCAATTTCATCTTGGCAGCCAGCATTAAACTTTCACCTTTTCTTGTTCGCAAATGATCAACAATAACGATTATGCTCACCAGCCAGACCGAGTTATACGCTCAGTCTTGTGTAGTTTTACTACTCGTATATACATTCGAAAGGCTGAAATGGCCGACGATTTGTAGTAAAACTACAGGACGCCGAAGCAACCTTCGGCCATCCAAGAATTTATGTCGTCTGCCCACAAGGCCAGTCGCAAACTCAGGCAACCGATTCTGGTAGCCTTTCCGCCCTGGAGCAAGCCATGCAAGACCTCGATCCCGTCGAAACCCAGGAATGGCTGGACGCCCTGGAATCGGTTCTCGACAAAGAAGGCGAAGACCGTGCGCACTACCTGATGACCCGTATGGGCGAACTCGCGACCCGCAGCGGCTCGCAATTGCCTTACGCCATCACCACGCCATACCGCAACACCATCCCCGTAACCCACGAAGCACGCATGCCTGGCGACCTGTTCATGGAACGCCGCATTCGCTCGCTGGTACGCTGGAACGCCATGGCGATGGTAATGCGCACGAACTTGAAAGATTCTGACCTGGGCGGTCACATCTCCAGCTTCGCTTCCAGCGCAACCCTGTACGACATCGGCTTCAACTACTTCTTCCAGGCCCCGACCGACGAACACGGCGGCGACCTGATCTACTTCCAGGGCCACACCTCCCCAGGCGTTTACGCCCGTGCGTTCATGGAAGGCCGCATCACCGAAGACCAGATGAACAACTTCCGCCAGGAAGTCGACGGTCAGGGCCTGTCGTCCTACCCGCACCCTTGGCTGATGCCTGATTTCTGGCAGTTCCCGACCGTTTCCATGGGTCTGGGTCCAATTCAAGCGATCTACCAGGCACGCTTCATGAAGTACCTGGAAGCGCGCGGTTTCATCCCTGAAGGCAAGCAGAAAGTCTGGTGCTTCCTGGGCGACGGCGAGTGTGACGAGCCGGAATCCCTGGGCGCCATCTCCCTGGCTGGCCGCGAGAAGCTCGACAACCTGATCTTCGTCATCAACTGCAACCTGCAGCGCCTCGACGGCCCGGTTCGCGGCAACGGCAAGATCATCCAGGAACTCGAAGGCGTGTTCCGCGGTGCTCAGTGGAACGTGACCAAAGTCATTTGGGGCCGTTTCTGGGACCCACTGCTGGCCAAGGACGTCGACGGTATCCTGCAACGTCGCATGGACGAAGTCATCGACGGCGAGTACCAGAACTACAAAGCCAAAGACGGCGCGTTTGTACGTGAACACTTCTTCAACACGCCAGAACTCAAGGCGATGGTTGCTGATCTGTCCGACGACGAGATATGGAAACTCAACCGTGGTGGCCACGACCCGTACAAGGTCTACGCGGCGTACCACGAAGCGGTCAACCACAAAGAACAACCGACCGTCATCCTGGCCAAGACCATCAAGGGTTATGGCACCGGTGCCGGCGAAGCGAAGAACACCGCGCACAACACCAAGAAAGTCGATGTCGACAGCCTGAAGTTGTTCCGCGACCGCTTCGACATCCCGGTCAAGGATGAAGAGCTGGAAAACCTGCCGTTCTTCAAGCCGGAGCCAAACAGCGCCGAAGCCCGTTACCTGGCCGAGCGCCGCACTGCACTGGGCGGTTTCGTGCCACAGCGCCGTGCCAAGAGCTTCGACATCCCGACGCCACCACTCGATACCCTCAAGGCTATCCTGGACGGCTCGGGCGACCGTGAAATCTCCACCACCATGGCCTTCGTGCGGATCCTCGCGCAACTGGTCAAGGACAAGGAAATCGGTTCGCGCATCGTACCGATCATCCCGGACGAAGCCCGTACCTTCGGTATGGAAGGCATGTTCCGTCAGTTGGGCATCTACTCCTCCGTCGGCCAGCTCTACGAGCCAGTCGATAAAGACCAAGTGATGTTCTACAAGGAAGACAAGAAGGGCCAGATCCTCGAAGAAGGCATCAACGAAGCGGGCGCCATGAGCTCCTTCATCGCTGCCGGTACTTCGTACTCCAGCCACAACCAGCCGATGCTGCCGTTCTACATCTTCTACTCGATGTTCGGTTTCCAGCGTATCGGCGACCTGGCGTGGGCAGCCGGCGACAGCCGTACCCGTGGCTTCCTGATCGGCGGTACTGCCGGCCGGACCACGCTGAACGGCGAAGGCCTGCAACACGAAGACGGTCACAGCCACATCCTGGCTGCCACCATCCCGAACTGCCGCACCTTTGATCCAACCTACGGCTATGAGCTGGCGGTGATCATCCAGGACGGCATGAAGAAGATGACCGAACAGCAGCAGGACGTTTTCTACTACATCACCGTGATGAACGAGTCTTACCAGCAACCTGCCATGCCGGCCGGTGTTGAGGAAGGCATCATCAAGGGCATGTACCTGCTCGAAGAAGACACCAAGGAAGCAGCGCACCACGTGCAACTGATGGGCTCCGGCACCATCCTGCGTGAAGTGCGTGAAGCGGCGAAGATCCTGCGTGACGAGTTCAACGTGGGCGCTGACGTGTGGAGCGTTACCAGCTTCAACGAACTGCGTCGCGATGGCCTGGCCGTCGAGCGCAACAACCGCCTGCACCCGGGTCAGAAGCCACAACTGAGCTACGTCGAAGAATGCCTGAACGGCCGTAAGGGTCCGGTCATTGCATCCACCGACTACATGAAACTGTTTGCTGAACAAATTCGCCAGTGGGTCCCGTCCAAGGAATTCAAAGTCCTGGGCACCGACGGTTTCGGCCGCAGTGACAGCCGCAAGAAGCTGCGTCACTTCTTCGAAGTTGACCGTCACTTCGTGGTGTTGGCAGCCCTGGAAGCCTTGGCTGACCGTGGTGAGATCGAACCCAAGGTGGTAGCAGACGCTATCGTCAAGTTCGGGATCAACCCGGAAAAACGCAACCCACTGGACTGCTGAGGAGATTTTTTGTGAGCGAACTCATTCGCGTACCTGACATCGGCAGCGGTGAAGGTGAAGTAATCGAGCTGTTTGTGAAGGTCGGCGACACCGTCGAAGCCGACCAGAGCATCCTGACCTTGGAATCGGACAAGGCGAGCATGGAAATCCCTGCTCCCAAGGCCGGCGTGGTCAAGAGCCTGAAAGTGAAGCTGGGCGATCGCCTGAAAGAAGGCGACGAACTGCTGGAGCTGGAAATTGAAGGCGCTGCTGATGCAGCCCCTGCGGCGGCTCCGGCTGCCGCTGCTGCACCGGCTGAAAAGCCTGCCGAAAAAGCCGCCGAGGCCCCAGCGGCCCCGGCAGCTGAACCTGCCGCCGCCACCGTTCAGGACATTCATGTTCCGGACATCGGCTCGTCAGGCAAGGCCAAGATCATCGAGCTGCTGGTCAAGGTCGGCGACACCGTCGAAGCCGACCAGTCGCTGATCACCCTGGAGTCCGACAAGGCCTCCATGGAAATCCCGTCGCCGGCTGCCGGCGTCGTGGAAAGCATCGCGGTCAAGCTGGAAGACGAAGTCGGCACTGGCGACTTCATCCTCAAGCTCAAAGTACAAGGCGCGGCACCGGCTGCTGCTCCAGCACCAGCCGCTGCTCCAGCCGCCAAAGCTGAAGCTGCACCGGCTGCTGCTGCCCCGGCTCCGGCTGCAAAAGCAGAGGCCGCACCGGCTCCTGCTGCCGCCGCACCCGCGCCAAGCGGTGCCAAGGTTCACGCCGGCCCTGCCGTGCGTCAGCTGGCCCGTGAGTTCGGCGTTGAGCTGAACGCTGTGTCGGCCACTGGCCCTCACGGTCGCGTGCTGAAGGAAGACGTGCAGGTTTACGTCAAATCCATGATGCAGAAAGCCAAGGAAGCTCCGGCTTCAGGCGGCGCTACCGGTGGCTCGGGCATTCCGCCGATCCGCACCGTGGACTTCAGCCGCTTCGGCGAAACCGAAGAAGTGCCGATGACCCGCCTGATGCAAATCGGCGCGTCGAGCCTGCACGCGAGCTGGCTGAACATTCCGCACGTGACTCAGTTCGACCAGGCCGACATCACCGACCTGGAAGCTTTCCGCGTTGCGCAGAAAGCCGTGGCCGAGAAGGCTGGCGTGAAACTGACCGTGTTGCCACTGCTGCTCAAGGCCTGTGCGCACCTGCTCAAGGAACTGCCGGACTTCAACAGTTCGCTGGCGCCAAGCGGCAAAGCGATCATTCGCAAGAAGTACGTGAACATCGGTTTTGCGGTCGACACCCCGGATGGCCTGCTGGTACCGGTCATCAAGAACGTCGACCAGAAAAGCCTGCTGCAACTCGCTGCCGAAGCAGCTGCGCTGGCTGCCAAGGCCCGCGATAAGAAGCTCACCGCCGACGACATGCAAGGCGCTTGCTTCACCATCTCCAGCCTCGGTCACATTGGCGGCACTGGCTTCACGCCAATCGTCAACGCGCCGGAAGTGGCGATCCTGGGTGTTTCCAAGGCAACCATCCAGCCTGTATGGGACGGTAAAGCGTTCCAGCCCAAGCTGATGCTGCCACTGTCGCTGTCCTACGATCACCGTGTGATCAACGGCGCCGCGGCTGCGCGCTTTACCCAGCGTCTGAGCCAGTTGCTGAACGACATTCGCACCATCCTGCTGTAAGCCACAACGGGCCTCCCTGTCACCGGGGAGGCCTGGCATTACCGATTTCCGAGCGCCACGCTCGTACCTCAACCCCGCCCTTTGGCGGGGCTTTTTTTGGGTGGTTATTGGACATACAAAACAGGTTTTTACACCTTCCATCACCCCGACTGTAGAAATCCCCCGGCCGGCCGATAACTCACATATAGCACTTAGCCTTCACTCTCTCTTGTCAGTACGTGCTGCATGATGCAACCTTGCCGCAGGCGACAGTAAAGAGGGTGTGAACCCGGCGCCGAGCGCATTTTCCCGAGCGAGTTTCCCCATGAAAAGCCAACCCGATGTCGCCCGTACGGCGGCCGAGGTAGTGACGCAGTTACCGGTGCCTTCGCGCCTCGGTATGCTGCGTTTCGAGCGGCTGAATGAGGCAAGCTGGGCCCTGCTGTACCTCGACCCCAATTGCGAGCGCCAATTCGGCCTGCCGGCGGTCGAGCTGTGTGCGCTGCTCGGCACGCCCTACGCCAGCCTGATGGAGCCCCAGGCGCGCTATCAGTTGCACGATGCGATCCAGCAACAACTGGCTCAAAGCCCGCATTACCTGGTGCGCTACACCCTGCACACCAACGATGGCCCGCTGAGCCTGCTGGAAATGGGCGAGGCCTATAAACAACACAATCGTCACCTGGTGCGCGGCTACCTGATGGTGGTTGACGGGCTGTTCAGCGAAACTCCCTCGGCGGTACCCACCGCCGACCTGGAAAACCAGAACAGCCGTCTGCAGATCGCCCTGGAACTCAACCAGCGCGCCCAGCAGGAACAGTTGCAGCACCTGGAACGCGTCCGCGCCCAGCAGGAGTTGATCCTGTTGCTCGCGCGCCAGCGCTACACCACGCCTAATTCGCTGCAGGAAGCCGCCGAGCTGATCACCCGCAGCGCCTGCGATATCTACCAGATCGATTGCGCCAGCATCTGGAACCTCGAAGGCCAGCGCCTGGTGCCGATCTCGGCCTACCACCGCGACAATCAACAGCACCAAATGCCCGAACCGATTGACGCGAGCGGCTTTCCCGATTACCTGGAAGCCTTGCATTCGAGCCGCGCGATCGACGCCACCCATGCACTGCGCGACCCGCGCACCCGGGAAATGGCCGAGAGCCTGCGGGCCAAGGATGTTCACGCGATGCTTGATGCGAGTATCCGCGTGGATGGCCAGGTCGTCGGCGTGTTGTGCCTGGAGCAAAGCGGCAGACCGCGTGTATGGCAGTCGGATGAGATCGCCTTCGCCGGCGAGCTGGCGGACCAGTTCGCCCAAGTGATCAACAACCACAATCGCCGCACCGCCACCAGCGCCCTGCACCTGTTCCAGCGTGCGGTGGAGCAAAGTGCCAACGCTTTTCTGCTGGTCAATTGCGATGGCGTGGTGGAGTACGTCAACCCCAGCTTCACCGCGATCACCCAATACACCGCCGAGGAAGTCCACGGCCATCGTCTGGCGCAACTGCCGGCCCTGGAAAACCTCAGCGAATTGCTCTTCGACGCCCCGTCCGCCCTGGCCAAAAGCAACAGCTGGCAAGGTGAGTTCAAGAGCCGGCGCAAGAACCTGGAACCCTACTGGGGCCAGTTGTCGATTTCCAAGGTGTATGGCGACAACCGCGAGTTGACCCATTACATCGGCATCTACGAAGACATCACCCAGAACAAGCTGGCGCAGCAGCGTATCGAGCGCCTGGCCTACACCGACAACCTGACCAACCTGGGCAACCGTCCGGCGTTCATCCGCAACCTCGATGAACGCTTTTCCCGCGACAGCGACAGCCCGATCAGCCTGCTGCTGGTGGACATCGACAATTTCAAGCGCATCAACGACAGCCTCGGCCACCAGACCGGCGACAAACTGCTGATCAGCCTGGCCCGACGCCTGCGCAACAGCCTGAGTGCCAGCGGCAGCCTGGCGCGGTTTGCCAGCAACGAATTTGCGGTGCTGCTGGATGACACCGACCTTGAGACGGGCCAGCAAGTTGCCAGCCAGTTGCTGGCCACGCTCGACAAGCCGCTGTTCGTCGACAACCAATTGATCAGCGTCACCGGCTCCGTGGGCCTGGCCTGCGCGCCATTGCATGGCCGTGACCCGCAAACCCTGATGCGCAACGCAGGTCTTGCCCTGCACAAGGCCAAGGCCAACGGCAAACATCAGGTGCAGGTGTTCACCGAAGCGTTGAACGCCGAGGCCAGTTACAAGCTGTTCGTGGAAAACAACCTGCGTCGCGCCCTGACCCAGAACGAGCTGGACGTGTTCTACCAGCCCAAGTTGTGCCTGCGCAGTGGCCGCTTGCTCGGCATGGAAGCGCTGTTGCGCTGGAACCATCCGGAAAAGGGCATGATTCGTCCCGACCAGTTCATCAGCGTCGCTGAAGAAACCGGGCTGATTATTCCGATTGGCAAATGGATCGCGCGCCAGGCCTGCCGCATGAGCAAGCAATTGAGCGCTCGCGGCATGGGTAATCTGCAGGTGGCGATCAACCTGTCACCCAAGCAGTTCTCTGACCCGGACTTGGTGGCCTCCATCGCCACCATTCTTAAAGAAGAACAGCTGCCGGCCAACCTGCTGGAGCTGGAGTTGACCGAAGGCCTGCTGCTGGAAGCCACCGAAGACACGCGCCTGCAACTGGATCAGCTGAAAAGCTTCGGCTTGACCCTGGCCATGGACGACTTCGGCACCGGCTACTCGTCGCTGAGTTATCTGAAAAAATTCCCCATCGATATCATCAAGATTGATCGCAGCTTTATCCACGAAATCCCGGACAACCAGGACGACATGGAAATCACCTCGGCGGTCATCGCCATGGCCCACAACCTCAAGCTCAAGGTCGTGGCCGAAGGCATCGAGACCGCTGAACAGCTGGCGTTCCTGCGCCGGCATCGCTGCGACGTCGGCCAGGGCTACCTGTTCGACCGGCCAATCCCCGGCGCAGAGCTGTTTGAGAAGCTCAAACGCTACCCACGCGGGCCAATCGCCTGACAGCGCTGTAACACTCGGGCACACTGGCTGTCTGACTCATTACTTACCCAACTCAATCTGACTGAGAGGACTGATCATGGTCTTGCGCTCGGAAATTCTGGTGAACAAAAACGTGCTGCCTACCCAAGAACAAGCTTTGCCTGGCCGTGAAACCCCGATGGCCTTGCCGGAGACGCATTTCGTCAACGGCAACCCGTTGCTGGGCCCCTTCATGGACGACGTCGGCTTCGCCATTTTCGGCCTCGGTTGTTTCTGGGGCGCGGAGCGCAAATTCTGGCAATGCGACGGCGTAGTCAGCACGGTGGTCGGCTATGCCGGCGGCTACACGCCGAACCCGACATACGAAGAAGTCTGCTCGGGCCTGACCGGCCACAGCGAAGTGGTGCTGGTGGTGTATGACCAGGACAAACTGAAATACGAAGACTTGCTGAAGATGTTCTGGGAACTACACAACCCGACTCAGGGCATGCGCCAGGGCAACGACATCGGCAGCCAATACCGCTCGGTGATCTACGCGACCACGCCGGAGCAACTGGCGGCGGCGAAGGCGAGTGCCGAGGCCTATCAAGCTGAATTGACCAAGGCTGGCCTGGGTGTAATCACCACGGAAATCGAAGAAGCGCCGACGGTGTACTTCGCCGAGACGTATCACCAGCAGTACCTGGCGAAGAATCCGCAGGGCTATTGCGGGATCGGCGGCACCGGCGTGACCTGCCCGATCTAAGATCACCTTGCGGATCATGCAACTCCCTGTGGCGAGCGAGCTTGCTCGCTCGCCACAACAGCCCGCTCGTCGCTGATTATTCCGCAATAAGCCAATCCATCTGCCACCCGCCCTGGGTCTGGCCAAGTTTTTTGGACAGCCACGGCAGCAGTTCACGCAATTCCTCTTCCAGACCCCACGGCGGGTTGGCAATGGCCAGTCCGGAGCCGGTCAGGGTGTCTGGGGTAGCCAGTGGGTGCACCAACAATTCCACGCGCAGCAACTTCGGCGCGCCGGTGCCGGCCAGGTCCTGGTAGAAACGACGCAGCATGCGCTGGTCCTTCACCGGGTACCAGATCGCCGCAACGGTCTGGCGCATACGGCTGACGGCTTCCTTGAGGGACGCCGCACAGCGCTGCATCTCGTCGAGCTTTTCAAACGGCGGATCGATCAGCATCAACGCGCGTTTTTCCGGCACAGGCAGCATGGCACGAGGCACATGCCAGCCTTCGCCCAAGTGCACTTTGACCCGACGATCACCCTTCATGTTGTCCTTGAGCATCACGCCGTCTTCCGGGTGCTTCTCATTGAGCAACACACGGTCCTGGGGCCGCGTAAGGCGACGCGCCAGTTCCGGCGAGCCGGGGTAGTAACGCAACTGGCCATCCGGGTTCATCTCGTGCAGCACACGCATGTAATCGGCGGTCAGTGGCGGCAGGTCGCTCTGGCCCCACAGCCGCGCGATGCCTTCCAGGTATTCACCGGTGCGGTTGGCCTGGTCGCCCTGCAGGTCGTACAAACCGATCCCGGCGTGGGTGTCGAGGTAGGCGAAAGGCTGCTCCTTGCGCGACATCAGGGCGATGAGGCGGGTCAAGGTCAGGTGTTTGAAGACATCGGCGTGGTTGCCGGCGTGAAAGGCGTGACGATAATTCATGATTGCTCCTGCGCAGGAGGCGAAGTTTACCTTCTGCGCGGGCAAAGGTGCAGGGTTGTGGTGAGCGGGCTTGCCACGCGCAGGGTTCACCCCACCTCTGAAGCCAGGAATGCGGATAACGCTGCATGGCTTACATTTGCACTGCGCGAAAAGTAAGCGACCTTATGCTGCAAGGTTTCAGGTTTAAACGCTGTGTACAAGTCAGGACGTTGCTCTTCAAGCCATTGCAGCAGGTTGTCGATCAGTGTTTGCGGTGATTGCTCCGCCAAGTGGTCCAGTAACGATGCAGGTACTCGCCACCATGGGCTGGTTTTGGCGGCAGTGACCGCGCCCGTCGCCACTGTCAGCGGCTGGCCATTGATCAGATAGCGCCGGAACACTGGCAGCACCTTTCCCGCCTCGTCGCCCAGCCGTTGCAAAATCGGCAGAAACTGAGAGCCATCCCAGAAGCGCAAAAACACCTGCTGGTCATCCGGCAAATACACCTTTGTCAGGCTTTGCAGGTGCGCTACCACCGTTTCCAGTGGGCTCGACGATACCGCCAACCAGCCCCAGTCTGTCGCCTCGGTCGCTGCTATCCAATCGAGGAAGGGGCTGTCGGGTTCGATGATGCCCACGTAGGGCATTACCTCGTTCCACTCGGCGTAGGCTGTGCCTGCCCAGATTGGTTGGGGTGGCATTCCGGCGGCGTGGGTTCGCCAAGCGTCCAAAGGCTTGGCAACGCTGGCGGTGCTGAAAATGGCGAAAAGATTTTCGGTGGATTGAATCGGGTTGTGGACCAGCCACGTACGAGGTATGAACTGCAACGACATTGAAAAACACTCCTTCACAATAAGATGTGGGTAAACAGGCGACTAGTATCCGAGTTTCTGAAAGTCCTCATTTAAGCCAGCCCATGTATTTACCAACCCCCCACAAACTAATGGCGTACCCGCCCATGCCCATCAAAAAAAAACCCCACATCCTTAACTCAAACATTAATCGGCGCGGGACCGTATCCAACTCCTCACGAGTGACGGCTCCATCCTTAATATGTAACCTCTGAAATATAAACATTCCCGCGACAGTATTTACCAAAAACATTTTGCTGAAAAAGCCAGCGCCCACAAAATGTTTACGGTATGAGACCAATTTTGAAGCGCCCAAACACTGCACTATTTCATCGACTTTACGATATGAAAAATAGACCTGACCTATTAAAACGAGAACAATCCATACCACCGCAACCACTAGGCAGTACGAATATAAAATCCTTGCCTCTTCCATATTATTTTATTCCCTCATAAACAATTTCTCCCATCTTCTCTCCTATGCTAGCCCCTGCCCCCCCACCTATCGCTGCTGCAGCTCCCACAACGACCACGCCGCAAACTAATCCGCCAACGCCAAATGTTCCTACACCTATAGCGATACATATAGGCGCGGCGGCTAATGCACCCGCATACGCACCCGCCCCGCTGCCTCCAACCGAGACTAAAAAACTCCCGCCTTCCTTGAGTTTCACTTTTTTGCATTCAGCAGAACTACCCACTCGACACGTTTCCTTCACTTTCAGCGCGGAGGCTGACGCCCCTAGTCCAATTCCAATAAACCCACCGACTTTCATATACCGACTCGCGCGCGCCACACCCTGAATATGCGTTGCATACCCCGGAATCCCTCCTGACACTCCTGCTTTGCTCCAATGATGAACCAGGCTACGACTGGAAATCCCCAATGCGCTTTTGAGCTTTGGGTGATCGGCAATGCCAACACCTTTTCGCATTAGAGGCCCGAGACTGTTATCCAGTTGAGTTAACAACTTCTGACGATTGGCGAAAAACTCTGCGCCTTGCAAATTGCCCTGAGTCCGGAACGTGTTGAGGTGTAACTTTTCAAGATCGACGAGGATCGACTTCGGTTGCTCCCGAGCCCTTACCCGCATGTTGCGTGAGATCACACTGTCCGTTTTTACAGCGCTCGCACTCTTCGCAAAACGGCGCGCTGCGTTTCAGGCTGGCGACCTGCACGCGGCTCAGCGGTGCCGGGACAACGGCCAGCAGCTTTTCCTTCAACCCAGGCATCAACGGCGACGCTGCTGGAGCAGGCGCACCACCGAGCTGGATCGGCACGCTGCTGAAAATTCCACCGGCCGACAGCGTGATCGACTGCCCGCCCGCCTGAATCGTCACCGTGGCGCCCGCATCGATCACCACGCTTTGCCCCGCGCCAATCTGAATCGTCCGCCCGGCGCGCGTTTGCTGCGAACCGCCGACCACCAAATGATCATCCTGCTTCAGCTCAGTCAGGCGGTTGCCATGGGTGATGCGCTGTTCTTCACCTTGCAGCTCATGGTGCGACTCACCTCCGACGCTCACGCGGCGCACGTTATCGACCTGCACCTGCTGGTCATGCAACACGTGCTGGGTCCAATCGCGCTGGGCGCGCAGGTAGATTTCTTCAGCGCCCTTGCGATCTTCGATGCGCAGTTCGTTGTAGCCACCGCCGCCCGGAGTGCTTTGGCTGCGAAAGATGCTGCGGGTCTTGTTCGCCGGCAGGTCGAGGGGCACAGGCGTGGCCGCGTTGGGCAGGCAGCCGACCACCAGCGGCATGTCCAGGTCACCGTTGACGAAACCCACCAGCACTTCCATGCCGACGCGAGGAATGAGCACCGAACCGTAGCGGTCATGGGCCCAAGCGGTGGCGACGCGCAGCCAGCAGCTGGAGTGGTCGTTGTGCTTCCCGGCGCGGTCCCAGGCCATCTGCACGTTGACCCGGCCGTATTCGTCGCAATGAATTTCACTGTCGGCAGGCCCGGTGACGACTGCGTTCTGATAGCCCGAAATAGTCGGGCGCGGCTGCTCAGGCAGTGGCGGACGGAAGATCACGTCCCACGGCGCGGCGACAAACTTGTTTTGATAGCCCTGACGAAAATCTCCGCCTGAGACCTCGGTGACGGCCTCCTCCAACACTTGGGGTTGCGTGCCTTCGTGGGTGACTTCTGTCACCAGCCATAAGTCATTCCAGTCTTCACGCGAATGCCCGCTGAGCTTGAGGAACCGACCAGTGACAAGGGCCGGATCGTCGCCCTCGCCACTGGCAATTCGGTAGTCACTGCGGCGGCGCTCCAACCCACGCTGGGCGAGGTATTTGCCATGGGGCCGGTCACTGAAGCGGCCGGGGTAATCCTGCTCTTCGAGGTTCGGCAGTTTCTCGCCGGCCACTGCACTTTCCAGCCCCAGGCGCGGCTTGCGAAAATCATAATCGCGCAGGTTTACCGCCGTGGTGCGAGTCTGCACTTGCACGGCAAAACGCTTGATCGCCGGATTATCCGCCACCATCCCTGAGCCAGGGGTGTAAGGGGTCGGCTGCTCGGGCTGGGCGAATACTGTCTGGTCATCGCCAAACATCAGCTGGTGACCTTCGGGCGAATGCTGAAAGTGGTAGTGAATGCCCAACTCGGCACACAGCCGCTGAATGAACGCCAGATCGGTCTCACCGAACTGCACGCAGTATTCGCGTACGGGATACGTACCGCTGAGGCGAAATTCAAATCGGTTGCTCTGAATCCCCTGCCCCACCAGTACCTGCGCGACAATCTGCGGCACCGTTTTGTGCTGGAAAATGCGCTGGTGGCTGCTGTGTGCCAAATACTGCAATTGCGGCACAACACTCACCTGATAACGCGTCAGGCGCCGCCCGGAATCGCCCTGCGCGACCTTGTAGACCAAGCCGTGCACGCCATGCCCTTGGTCGTCGAAGCCCAGGTAGACCTGACGATGCAGCAAACTCTCCAGGTCGAGATCAGGCTGCTCGCTGACCAGTTGGAGGTCAAAACAATAGGGCTGGCTGATGGTTTCGACGCCCTTGAACTCGAACACCTTGAGTTCACTGGGTTCCCCATCGAGGGTCAGGGTAAAGGCAGTTTGATTGGCAGGAGCGAACATCCGGTGTTTCTCTGCGAGGAGTAGGCGGCCGATTCTGCACCACTGTTCCACCCTCCTGGGCATGCCCAGAGCAAATCAGTAATTCCCTACAAATAAGCGTCGGAATTTTCTTCAGACCGCCTCAAATCCCACGCAAAAAAAGACCCGCCATCCGTAGGACGCGGGCCTTTTTTCAACTCAACGGGCGCTCAGCACCCGAAGACATTACTTGTTGAGGTTGTAGTCTGCTTCCGCCGCGTCAAAACGCTCGACCATACCGGCAGTCGGTGCGCCCAGCTTGCTCACGCAGTAGATCGCCAGGCTGGCAAAGATAAAGCCCGGGATAATTTCGTACAGGCCCAGCAGCGAGAAGTGCTTCCACACGATCACGGTGATCGCGCCGACCAGGATGCCGGCGAGTGCGCCGTTGCGGGTCATGCCTTTCCACATCACCGAGATCAGCACCACAGGGCCGAACGCTGCGCCGAAACCGGCCCAGGCGTAGCTGACCAGACCGAGTACGCGGTTTTCCGGGTTGGCGGCCATGGCGATAGCGATCAGCGCCACCAGCAACACCATCAAGCGACCGACCCATACCAGTTCAACCTGGGAGGCATTCTTGCGCAGGAAGGTTTTGTAGAAGTCTTCGGTCAACGCGCTGGAGCACACCAGCAGTTGGCAGCTCAGGGTGCTCATCACGGCGGCGAGAATGGCCGACAGCAATACGCCAGCAATCCAGGGGTTGAACAGCAGCTTGGCCAGCTCGATAAACACACGCTCGTGGTTTTCGGTAACCGGGCCGGCCACTTCCGGGTGCGCCGAGAAGTAGGCAATACCGAAGAAGCCCACAGCCACGGTGCCGCCCAGGCACAGGATCATCCAGGTCATGGAGATGCGGCGCGCCTTGGCAATCGACTTCACCGAATCCGCCGCCATGAAGCGCGCGAGGATGTGCGGCTGGCCGAAGTAACCCAGCCCCCAGCCCATCAGCGAGATGATGCCGATGAAAGAGGTGTTTTTCAGCATGTTGAAGTTGTCAGGGTTCTTGGCTTCGATCGCCAGGAAGGTGGTGTCGATGCCACCGGTGGCCAGCAGCACGATGATCGGCGTGAGGATCAGCGCGAAAATCATCAGCGTGGCTTGTACGGTATCTGTCCAGCTAACTGCCAGGAAACCACCGACGAAGGTGTAGGCAATCGTCGCTGCAGCACCGGCCCACAGCGCGGCCTCGTAGGACATGCCGAAGGTGCTTTCAAACAGACGGGCACCGGCGACAATACCGGAAGCGCAATAGATGGTGAAGAACACCAGGATCACCACCGCAGAGATGATCCGCAGCAGGCCGCTTTTATCTTCGAAACGGCTGGAGAAGTAATCCGGCAGCGTCAGGGCGTCGCCGTTGTGCTCGGTCTGCACGCGCAGGCGGCCAGCCACGAACAACCAGTTCAGGTAAGCGCCGACGATAAGGCCGATGGCGATCCAGCTTTCCGACAGGCCCGACATGTAGATTGCGCCGGGCAAGCCCATCAGCAACCAGCCGCTCATGTCCGAAGCACCCGCCGACAAGGCAGTTACCACGCTGCCGAGGCTGCGACCGCCCAGGATGTAATCGGAAAGGTTGTTGGTGGAGCGATAGGCCATGAAGCCGATCAGCACCATTGCTGCGATGTAGATCACAAACGTGATCAGGGTTGGATTACTAACGCTCATAAGAGTGACGCCCTGGCTTTGTTTTTATGTAGCGACGGTCTGTCAGACGGCCATCCACTGCTACGTGGGAAGACGAAACTGCGTGCCGCGCATTTATGACTGGCGTTTCCCCAGGAAAGCCGCCAGCCGATGAACCGAACCGCTAGGGTGGTTGCACCTTTGGCGCGAATGCTATTCAACAAAGCAAATAAGGTGCAACCAGTTTCTCGAGAATAAGTTGCACCCGGAGGCGAATTTGGGAAAACGCCCCGTTTTTGCTCCTTTTCGGAGCAAGCCCGGCGCAATACCGAACTATTTGCACCGTTGTGTCACCGGTTTCGCTGTACTAATCATCCCGTCAAATCACCATCAAAAATTATCATGGATAAAAAGGTTGCACCCGGTTGCACCTCTTCATGCGCAAAGCTAATCTTGCTGCCAGCAGATGCCACTCGGTAGTGGCACCCATGAGGATAAGAAAGATGGCAACGACCACCCTTGGGGTCAAACTTGACGACCCGACCCGCGAGCGCCTCAAGGCGGCCGCGTCCTCCATTGATCGCACGCCGCACTGGCTGATCAAGCAGGCGATTTTCAATTACCTGGAGAAACTGGAGGGTGGTGCAACCCTGACTGAGCTCAATGGCTTGAGCACCAAGGAGGCTGAAGACGCAGGCGAGGTGCAGAACGACCACGCCCACCAGTGCTTCCTGGAGTTTGCCGAGAGCATCCTGCCGCAATCGGTACTGCGCGCCGCGATCACTGCCGCTTATCGTCGCCCGGAGCCGGAAGTGGTGCCGATGCTGATCGAGCAGGCTCGCTTGCCTGCCGCAATGGCCGAAGCGACCAACAAGCTCGCCTCTTCGATCGCCGAAAAACTGCGCAATCAGAAAAGCGCCGGCGGCCGTGCAGGCATCGTCCAGGGCCTGCTGCAGGAATTTTCGCTGTCGTCCCAGGAAGGTGTAGCGCTGATGTGCCTGGCCGAAGCGCTGCTGCGCATCCCGGACAAAGGCACCCGTGACGCGCTGATCCGCGACAAGATCAGTACCGGCAACTGGCACCCGCACTTGGGCAACAGCCCGTCGCTGTTCGTCAATGCCGCCACCTGGGGCCTGCTGCTGACCGGCAAACTGGTCGCTACCCATAACGAAGCCGGCTTGACCTCATCCCTGAGCCGTATCATCGGCAAGAGCGGCGAGCCGATGATCCGTAAGGGCGTCGACATGGCCATGCGCCTGATGGGCGAGCAGTTCGTCACCGGCGAAACCATCGCCGAAGCCCTCGCCAATGCGAGCAAGTTCGAAGCCAAGGGCTTCCGTTATTCCTACGACATGCTCGGGGAAGCCGCACTCACCGAACACGACGCCCAGAAGTACCTGGCCTCGTACGAACAAGCCATTCACTCCATCGGCAAAGCCTCCCACGGCCGTGGGATTTATGAAGGCCCGGGCATTTCCATCAAGCTGTCGGCACTGCACCCGCGTTACAGCCGTGCGCAATACGAGCGCGTAATGGATGAGCTGTACCCGCGCCTGCTGTCTTTGACCCTGCTGGCCAAGCACTACGACATCGGCTTGAACATCGACGCCGAAGAAGCCGACCGCCTGGAGCTGTCGCTCGACCTGCTGGAGCGCCTGTGCTTCGAGCCGCAACTGACCGGCTGGAACGGCATCGGTTTCGTGATTCAGGCTTACCAGAAGCGTTGCCCGTATGTGATCGACTACGTAATCGATCTGGCCCGCCGCAGCCGCCACCGCCTGATGATCCGCCTGGTAAAAGGCGCGTACTGGGACAGCGAAATCAAACGCGCCCAGGTCGAAGGCCTGGAAGGCTACCCGGTGTATACGCGCAAGGTGTACACCGACGTTTCCTACATCGCCTGTGCACGCAAACTGCTGTCGGTACCGGAAGTCATCTACCCGCAGTTCGCCACGCACAACGCCCACACCTTGTCGGCCATCTACCATATCGCCGGTCAGAACTATTACCCCGGCCAGTACGAATTCCAATGCCTGCACGGCATGGGTGAACCGCTGTACGAGCAAGTTGTAGGCAAGGTCTCCGAAGGCAAGCTGAACCGTCCGTGCCGCGTGTACGCCCCAGTCGGCACTCACGAAACATTGCTGGCTTATCTGGTGCGTCGCCTGCTGGAAAACGGCGCGAACACCTCGTTCGTCAACCGGATTGCCGACCAGTCCATCTCGATTCAGGAATTGGTGGCCGACCCAGTGGCCAGCATCGAGCAGATGGCGACGCTGGAAGGCGGCTTTGGCCTGCCGCACCCGCGTATCCCTCTGCCCCGCGACCTGTATGGCAGCGACCGCGCCAACTCGGCGGGCATCGACTTGGCCAACGAACACCGTCTGGCGTCGCTGTCCTGCGCCCTGCTGGCGACCGCGCACAACAACTGGAAAGCCGCGCCGATGCTCGGTTGCGCCTCCAGCAATGAAGCCGCCGCACCGGTGCTCAACCCGTCCGATTTGCGTGACGTGGTGGGCCACGTGCAGGAAGCCACGGTTGAAGACGTCGACAACGCCATCCAGTGCGCTATTAATGCTGGCCCGATCTGGCAGGCCACCCCGCCCGCCGAGCGCGCCGCGATTCTGGAACGCGCCGCCGATTTGATGGAAAGCGAAATCCAGCCGCTGATGGGCTTGCTCGCCCGCGAAGCCGGCAAAACCTTCGCCAACGCCATCGCCGAAGTGCGTGAAGCCGTGGATTTCCTGCGCTACTACGCGGTGCAGGCGCGCAACGATTTCACCAACGACGCCCACCGCCCACTGGGCCCGGTGGTGTGCATCAGCCCGTGGAACTTCCCGCTGGCCATTTTCAGCGGTCAAGTCGCTGCAGCACTGGCCGCCGGTAACCCGGTTCTGGCCAAGCCTGCCGAGCAGACCCCACTGGTCGCCGCTCAAGCCGTGCGCATCCTGCTGGAAGCCGGTATTCCGCAAGGCGTGCTGCAACTGCTGCCCGGCCAGGGCGAAAGCGTCGGCGCGCGTTTAGTCGGCGATGATCGCGTCAAAGGCGTGATGTTTACCGGCTCCACCGAAGTCGCGCGCTTGCTGCAACGCAACGTCGCCGGCCGCCTGGATGCCCAGGGCCGTCCGATACCGCTGATCGCCGAAACCGGCGGCCAGAACGCGATGATCGTCGACTCCTCGGCGCTGACCGAACAAGTGGTCATTGACGTGGTGTCGTCGGCCTTCGACAGCGCCGGTCAGCGTTGCTCGGCATTGCGCGTACTGTGCCTGCAGGAAGATTCGGCAGACCGTGTCATCGAAATGCTCAAGGGCGCCATGGCTGAGTGCCGTTTGGGCAACCCGGAGCGCTTGTCGGTAGACATCGGCCCGGTGATCGACGCCGAAGCCAAGGCTGGCATCGAGAAACACATCCAGGCCATGCGCGACAAAGGTCGCAACGTGTATCAGGTGGCAATTGCCGATGGCGAAGAGATCAAGCGCGGCACCTTCGTGATGCCCACCCTGATCGAACTGGAAAGCTTTGACGAGCTGCAACGCGAGATCTTCGGTCCGGTGCTGCACGTGGTGCGCTACAAGCGTAAAGAGATCGATCAGTTGATCGGCCAGATCAATGCGTCGGGCTACGGCCTGACCCTGGGCGTGCATACCCGTATCGACGAGACCATCGCCAAGGTGATCGACAACGTCAATGCCGGTAACGTCTACGTGAACCGCAACATTGTGGGTGCTGTGGTGGGCGTGCAACCGTTTGGCGGCGAAGGGTTGTCGGGCACAGGCCCGAAGGCCGGTGGCCCGCTGTACCTGTACCGCTTGCTGTCGACACGTCCTACGGATGCAATCGAGCAATCCTTCGTACGTGGCGACAAACTGACGGCACCGGACGTGCGCCTGCGCGACGCCATGAGCCAACCGCTGACCGCCCTGAAAACCTGGGCCGACAGCAATAAGTTCAGCGAACTGAGCGCCGTGTGCAGCCAATTCGCCGCGCAATCCCAAAGCGGTATCACCCGCCAATTGGCTGGCCCGACCGGCGAGCGCAACAGCTATGCCATCCTGCCCCGCGAGCACGTGTTGTGCCTGGCGGACGTGGAAGGCGATTTGCTAACGCAGTTGGCAGCAGTGTTGGCGGTCGGCGGTTCGGCGGTATGGCCGGAAACTGACCTGACCAAAGCCTTGTTCTCACGCTTGCCGAAGGACATTCAGGCGAAGATCAAACGCGTGGCGGACTGGACCAAGGACGACGTGGTGTTTGACGCGGTTCTGCACCACGGCGATTCCGACCAACTGCGTGCGGTGTGCCAGCAAGTGGCGCAGCGTGGGGGTGCGATTGTCGGGGTGCATGGCTTGTCGCAGGGTGAGACAGCGATTGCGCTGGAGCGGTTGGTGATTGAGCGGGCGTTGAGTGTTAATACGGCTGCTGCGGGTGGCAACGCCAGCCTGATGACCATCGGCTAACTCATGTGGGAGCGGGCTTGCTCGCGAATGCGGAGTGTCAGTTACAGATGTGCTGACTGATCCACCGCATTCGCGAGCAAGCCCGCTCCCACATTTGGCCGCATTTCAATTCTTATGCCCGCGTTTTGCCCTTCCATCACGCAAATCAATCTTGCTATCCAGCCTCTATTCGCGCATTTAGACTCAGGCCTATCCCCACTCAGGTAAGCCGCCATGTCCGAGACGCTGCTCAGTTCCCGCAATCTGGCTTTCGAGCTGTACGAAGTCCTCGATGCCGAGGGCCTGACTCAGCGCGAGCGGTTTGCCGAACATAATCGCGAAACCTTCGATGCCGCCATCAGCACCGCGCGCAGCATTGCCGAGAAGTACTTCGCGCCGCACAACCGCAAAAACGACGAAAACGAGCCGCGCTACGAAGATGGCAAGGCCATCCTCATTCCGGAAGTCAAACCTGCCGTCGACGCCTTTCTCGAAGCCGGCTTTCTGAATGCTGCCCGCAGCTTTGAAGCGGGCGGCATGCAATTGCCGACGTTGCTGTCCCAAGCCTGCTTCGCACACTTTCAGTCTGCCAACGCCGCGTCAACGTCGTATCCGTTCCTGACCATGGGCGCCGCCAACCTGATTGAAAGCTTCGGCACCGAGGAGCAGAAACAGCGCTTCCTGCAACCGATGATCGACGGCCGTTTCTTCGGCACCATGGCGCTGACCGAGCCGCATGCGGGCTCGTCTCTGTCGGATATTCGTACACGCGCAGAGCCGGCGGCTGACGGTTCTTATCGCCTCAAGGGCAACAAGATCTTCATTTCCGGCGGCGACCATTCGCTGTCGGAAAACATCGTGCACATGGTGCTGGCCAAACTGCCGGACGCGCCGCCCGGGGTGAAGGGCATCTCGCTGTTTATCGTGCCCAAGTTCCTGGTCAACGACGACGGCAGCCTCGGCGAACGCAACGACGTGCTGTTGGCGGGCCTGTTTCACAAGATGGGCTGGCGTGGCACCACGTCCACGGCGCTGAATTTCGGCGATAACGGTCACTGCGTCGGCTATCTGGTAGGCAAACCGCATCAAGGCCTGAGCTGCATGTTTCAGATGATGAACGAAGCGCGCATCGGCGTCGGCATGGGCGCGGTGATGCTCGGTTACGCCGGCTACCTGTACTCGCTGGAGTACGCCCGCGAACGCCCGCAAGGCCGCCTGCCCGACAGCAAAGACCCGAGCACCGCGCCGGTGTCGATCATTCAGCACGCCGATATCAAGCGCATGCTGCTCACCCAGAAAGCTTATGTCGAAGGTTCATTTGATCTCGGGCTGTACGCCGCGCGCTTGTTCGACGACACCACCACACTGGAAAGTGAAGCAGAGCGCAAGCAAGCCCACGAACTGCTGGACTTGCTCACGCCCATCGTCAAATCCTGGCCCTCGGAGTTTTGCCTCAAGGCCAACGAACTGGCGATCCAGATTCTCGGCGGCCACGGCTACACCCGTGAATACCCGGTGGAACAGTATTACCGCGACAACCGTTTGAACCCGATTCATGAAGGCACCCACGGCATTCAGTCCCTGGATTTGCTGGGGCGCAAGCTCGCGCAAAACGGCGGTGCCGGGCTGAAACAACTGATTCGCCTGATCGCCGAAACCGGCGCACGGGCACAGCTATACCCAAGCCTGAGCGCATTAAGAGAGCCGCTGGAGCAACTGGTGAACCGCGTGCAAAGCGTGACGATCGGCCTGCTGACGGATCTCGCCGACGGCAAGGTCAACAGCAGCCTGGCGAATTCGGCGCTGTACCTGAAAGTATTCGGGCACACGGTGATTGGCTGGCGCTGGCTGGAACAGGCAGTACGCGCCGAAGAGGGCCTGGCCAAGGGGAATGCGGCGGATGTGGCCTTTTATAAAGGCAAGCTGCAGGCCGCCCGGTACTTCCTGACCTGGGAAGTACCGAGCTGCCATCACGAACTGGCGATTCTTGAAGCACGCGATGACACGTGCCTCGGTATGCAGGATGAGTGGTTCTAACCCCTAAGGCGCTCCGATCGCCTTGGAAATTACGTCGACCGTGGCGCTGACTTGCTCTTGGTAACGGTCGAGTTCCTGCTGGTGGTGCTTTTTCATTTCGATCTGCTCGGCGCACAGGTTCAGCGCGGCCAGTACCAATAATTTGTCACCGATCAGGGTCGGGTACTTTTTCTTGGTGGTGGCCAGGGAGGCCTTGAGCATGGTCACCGCGTGCAGCAGGGTTTGATCTTCCCCTTCCGGCGCCTTGATTGAGTAATCCTCACCGAGAATCGAAACGACCTTTATCCCTTCATTCATGCGCTGACAGGCCCTGCGCTCACGCGCTCAACCAATGCTTGAATACGCGCAGCGGTGGCGCCGTGCTTTTCTTCCTGCTCCATCAGGTTCAGTTGCAGGCTGTCGTTTTCATCCCTGGCGCGGGCCAGTTCTGCCTTAAGGGATTCGTTGCTGCTCAACAGGTCGTGATTGTGCTGTACGAGGTCAGTAACAAGCTGTTCAAGCTGGCTGAGGGATGCTTCTAACATTTTGAATTCTCGGGCTTTTTCAAAGGGCGGTGACGATAAAGAATATTCACCTCGGATGCCAGGGTTATCCCTGGCGTACAGCCCGTTTTTTAAGGGCCGGGCCGCACTTTCGAGCCTTAGTGACTGCATTTACCCCATCTGGTTCCTGAATCGGCCAAACCCCTCGTCAGATGCGACAAAAGCGCGCACGGGTTTAAGACTTTAGTCGCATCGCCGATAGAAATTACACACTCTCATTTGAAGCCCGCACGGATCGCGGTCCTTGCAGGATCTCAGCATGTCCCTACGTAATATGAATATCGCTCCGCGGGCGTTCCTCGGCTTTGCTTTTATAGGCGCACTGATGCTGTTTCTCGGTGTGTTTGCCTTGAATCAGATGAGCAAGATTCGCGCGGCCACCGACGACATCACCCTGAGCAGCGTGCCGAGCATTCGCGCCCTGGACGAATTCACTCAGCTGACCCTGCGTCTGCGCGTGCTGTCCTACCGCCTGCTGACCAACCGCGAGCCGGACGTACAGCAAAAAACCCTGCAATCGTTTGAAACACGTAACCAGCAGATTCGTGCGGCCCAAGTGGTGTACGAAAAGCTGATTGAGGGCGATGAAGAACGCGCCGCCTATAACGAATACCTGCCATTGCTCGCCCAGTACCGCCAGATTGAAGAGCGCATGAAGACGCTGTCGAGCGCCAACCAACTGGATGAGCTGCGCACGCTGCTCAATACCGAATTGCTGGCCAACTCCGAAAAGATCAACGCCGTATTGGACCGTTTGTTGGAGATCAACAGCAAAATGGCCCTGGCCACCAATCAGGCGGCCAAGGATCAATACGATTCCGCCTTCAGCCTTGTCGTGGGCCTGCTCATTGTCGCCACGGCGCTGACCATGCTGTTTGCCTGGTTGCTGACCCGCAGCATCACCGTGCCGATTTCCCTGGCACTGGAAGCGGCTGAAGAAGTCGCCGAAGGCAACCTCACGCGCCCGATCAAGGTAGAAGGCAACGACGAAGCTGGCCGCTTGCTGGCCGCCATGGCCAAGATGCAGGACAAGCTGCGCGACACCCTGCAACGCATCGCCGGCTCGGCTACCCAGTTGGCGTCCGCCGCCGAAGAGCTGAACGCTGTCACCGACGAAAGCGCCCGTGGCCTGACCCAGCAAAACAACGAAATCGAACAAGCCGCCACCGCCGTCAACGAGATGACCAGCGCCGTCGAAGAAGTCGCGCGCAATGCGGTGAGCACCTCCGAAGCGTCGCGCAACGCCACCACCTCGGCCGGCGATGGCCGTGACCTGGTGCAGGAAACCGTCAGCGCCATCGAACGCATGAGCGGCGACGTGCAGGCCACGGCCACCTTGATTGGCGAACTGGCCAATGAGTCCCGCGATATCGGCAAGGTGCTGGACGTGATTCGCGGCCTCGCCGACCAGACCAACCTGCTGGCCTTGAACGCGGCGATTGAAGCAGCGCGGGCGGGTGAAGCAGGCCGCGGGTTTGCCGTGGTGGCTGATGAAGTGCGCGCGCTGGCCCATCGCACCCAGCAATCGACCAGCGAGATCGAGCGGATGATCGGCAGTATTCAGGCCGGTACCGAACACGCTGTGGATTCGATGCGCAACAGCACCGAACGCGCGGAATCGACGCTGAATATCGCCAAAGGCGCAGGGATTTCGCTGGAAACCATCAACACCGCGATTGTTGAGATCAATGAACGCAACCTGGTCATCGCCAGCGCGGCGGAAGAGCAGGCGCAGGTAGCGCGCGAAGTGGACCGCAACCTGGTGAATATCCGTGATCTGTCGGTGCAATCGGCCACGGGCGCCAGCCAGACCAGCGCGGCGAGCAGCGAGCTGTCGCGCCTGGCGGTGGACCTGAACGGGATGGTAGGACGCTTCCGCCTCTAACTGACACAACGCGGTAAAAATGTGGGAGCGGGCTTGCTCGCGAAGGCGGCGTATCAGATACACATCCAGTGACTGACACACCGCCTTCGCGAGCAAGCCCGCTCCCACATTGGATCTAAGCCAACCCACAAAAGCTTTTTGACAGCGCAGCAATTCAACAGGTTAGAATCGCTGGCACGCAGACTGCATGGTCAGTTTGTGCCTCGTCTTCCCTGCTTCCGGAGTACTGCCTTTGAATGCGACGACCATCAACAGCCTGTTCTTGATCGGCGCGTTGCTGGTGAGTGCGAGCATTCTGGTGAGTTCCCTTTCGTCCCGGCTGGGCATCCCGATTCTGGTGATCATCCTCGCCGTGGGCATGATCGCTGGCGTCGACGGCGGCGGCATCATCTTTGATAACTACCCGACCGCCTACCTGGTGGGCAACCTCGCCCTGGCCGTAATCCTGCTCGACGGCGGCTTGCGCACGCGGGTGTCGAGTTTCCGCGTGGCGCTCTGGCCCGCGTTATCGCTGGCCACGGTCGGGGTGTTGATCACCACCGGCCTCACCGGCATGGCGGCGGCGTGGCTGTTCAACCTCAATATTATTCAAGGCTTGCTGATTGGCGCGATTGTCGGCTCCACAGACGCCGCGGCGGTGTTCTCGCTGCTCGGCGGCAAGGGCCTGAACGAACGGGTGTCCGCCAGCCTGGAAATCGAATCCGGCAGCAACGACCCGATGGCGGTGTTCCTCACCGTCACCCTGATCGACATGCTCGCCAGCGGCCAAACCGGCTTGCACTGGAGCCTGCTGACTCACCTGCTGCGCGAGTTCGGCATCGGCGGCATCATCGGTCTGGGTGGCGGCTGGCTGATGCTGCAAATGGTCAACCGCATCAACCTCGCCGCCGGCCTCTACTCGATCCTGGTGATCGCCGGCGGCCTGTTCGTGTTCGCCCTGACCAACGCCCTGCACGGCAGCGGCTTCCTCGCCGTGTACTTATGTGGCCTGGTCATCGGCAACCGCCCGGTGCGCAGCCGTCATGGCATTTTGCATATGCTCGATGGCATGGCCTGGCTGGCGCAAATCGGCATGTTCCTGGTGCTGGGCTTGCTGGTCACCCCTCACGACTTATTGCCCATTGCACTGCCAGCATTGGGCCTCGCCCTGTGGATGATTCTGTTCGCGCGGCCGCTTTCAGTGATGGTCGGCCTGCTGCCATTCAAGGCGTTCCACGGTCGCGAAAAAGCCTTTATCGCCTGGGTCGGTCTGCGCGGCGCGGTCCCGATCATTCTGGCGGTGTTCCCGCTGATGGCCGGCCTGCCCCATGCGCAGCTGTACTTCAACCTGGCGTTCTTTATCGTGCTGGTTTCGCTGCTGGTGCAGGGCACGAGCCTGCCGTGGGTGGCCAAACTGCTGAAAGTGACGGTACCGCCGGACCCAGCGCCCATTTCCCGCGCGGCGCTGGAAGTGCACGTCACCAGCGAGTGGGAGCTGTTTGTCTACCGCCTGGGCGCCGAGAAATGGTGCATCGGCGCCGCCCTGCGCGAGCTGAAAATGCCCGAAGGCACGCGGATCGCCGCGCTGTTCCGGGGCCAGCAACTGCTCCATCCGTCGGGTAGTACGGTATTGGAAGTCGGCGATTTGCTCTGCGTGATCGGCCATGAACACAACCTGCCGGCCCTGGGCAAACTGTTCAGCCAGGCACCGCAACGCGGCCTCGATTTACGCTTCTTCGGCGACTTCGTACTCGAAGGCGACGCCCAGCTGGGCGCGGTTTCCGCCCTGTATGGCCTCAAGCTCGAGGGCATCGACCCGGACATGCCATTGAGCCGCTTCATCACCCAGAAGGTCGGCGGCGCACCCGTTGTCGGCGACCAGGTGGAGTGGAACAACACCCTGTGGACCGTTGCGGTCATGGACGGGAACAAGATCGGAAAAGTCGGCGTCAAATTCCCCGAAGGAAGTCGCCCGGGCCCCGGACTCTTCCTCTAAACTGCGGGGCTGTGGCGCCACGCCCCCCACCTTCTTCACCTTGCTCGACCGGTACCCATGACAATTCTGCGCACCTTTTTAGCCACTGCCCTGCTGGGCCTGACTCTCTGCGTCGGCAACGTATACGCCGCCGACCCGCCCAGCGCCGACGCTATCCAGCAAACCCTGGACAAGTTGCCCGACCGCAAGCTACCCGACGCCGACATGAAGGCGCTGCAAGCGATCCTGCAGCAAACCCTGACCTACCTGGGTAACCAGCAGGATTACGAGCAGCGCCTCGTCGACCTCAAGCATCAGCTCGAAGAGGCCCCGCGCCAAACCGCCGAGAACCAGCGCGAACTGGTACGGCTCAAGGCCACCAAAATCGTCCCGGTGGCCCAACGCTACGCCACTCTGCCGGTGCCGCAGCTTGAGCAATTACTGGTGCAACGCAGTACCCAGCAAGGCGACCTGCAAAAGGAACTGGCCGAAGCCAACAGCCTGACCATCGCCGCGCAAACCCGCCCCGAGCGCGCCCAGACCGAAATCAGCAGCAGCCAGACGCGCATCCAGCAGATCAACTCGATCCTCAAGGCCGGCAAAGACAACGGCAAGGCCCTGAGCGCTGACCAGCGCAACCAGTTGAACGCCGAGCTTGCCGCCCTCAACGCGCTGATCCCCCTGCGCCGCCAGGAACTGGCCGGCAACAGCCAACTGCAAGACCTGGGCAACAGCCAGCACGACCTGGTGGTGGAGAAAACCGCGCGCCTGGAACAAGAAATTCAGGACCTGCAAACCCTGATCAACCAGAAACGCCTGGCGCAGTCCCAGCAAACCGTCACTCAGCAGTCCATCGAAGCGCAAAAATCCGGTGGCAGCAGCCTTTTGGCCACAGAAAGCGCGGCCAACCTGAAGCTGTCCGATTACCTGCTCAAAAGCACTGACCGCCTCAATGACCTGACCCAGAAAAACCTGCAGACCAAGCAACAACTGGACACCGTAACCCAGAGCGACTCGGCCCTGGACGAGCAAATCAACGTGCTGCGGGGCAGCCTGCTGCTCTCCAAGATTCTCTATAAACAGAAACAGGCCCTGCCGCGCCTCACCGTGGACCGCGACCTGGCGGACGACATCGCCAACATTCGCCTGTACCAGTTCGAGATCAATCAGCAGCGCGAGTTGATCAGCTCGCCCAGCGCTTATGTGGATAACTTGCTGGCCAACCAGCCGCCGGAAGACGTCACCCCACAGCTGCGCCGCACCCTGCTGGAGCTGGCGATCACCCGCAGCGACCTGCTGGAACGCCTGAGCCGTGAACTGAGCGCGCTGCTCAACGAATCCATCACCCTGCAACTGAACCAGAAACAACTGCTCAGCACCGCGACCACCTTGCGCGCGACGCTGGATGAACAGATGTTCTGGATCCCGAGCAACAAGCCGCTGGACACCGAGTGGCTGGAAACCGTCCCCTCGCATTTGAGCAAGCAAGTCACCACGCTGCCGTGGGCTTCCAGCGTCAGCGAACTGTATGACGGCCTGACCCAGCGCCCGCTGCTGTTCCTGCCATTGCTGTTGTTGATCGGCGCATTGCTATGGCGCCGTAAAGCGCTGTACCAGCGTCTGAACAAGGTCCACCTGGACATCGGTCACTTCAAGCGCGACAGCCAGTGGCACACGCCGCAAGCCATCCTGATCAATATCCTGCTGGCAATGCCGGTGTCCCTCGGCCTGGCGCTGTGCGGCTATGCGCTGCAGATCGACGCCCGTGGGCAAAACGCCAACCTGGGCTCGGCGCTGCTGTTGATTGCCCAAGCGTGGCTGGTGTTCTACACCGCCTACCGGATTCTCGCTCCGGGCGGCGTGGCGGAATTGCATTTCCGCTGGGAACGCCCACAAGTGGCCTTTCTCCAGGGCTGGATACGCAAGCTCGGGCTGGTGGTGCTGGCTCTGGTGGCGGTTGTAGCCATCGCCGAACACCAACCGGCGGCGCTGGCCGACGACGTGCTGGGTATCGGCGTTGTGCTGACTTGCTACGCACTGATGGCCTGGCTGCTCGGCCGCCTGCTGCTGAACAGCCCGACCCACGAAAAAGCCTCGCTGTTCCGAAAGTTTGTGGGGCTGTTGTTTACCGCCCTGCCCGTCGCGCTGTTTATCGCCGTGTGTTTTGGCTACTACTACACCGCGCTCAAGCTCAGCGACCGATTGATCAACACCCTGTACCTGCTGATGTTCTGGCTGGTGATCGAAGCCACCTTCGTACGCGGCCTGGGCGTTGCCGCGCGGCGCCTGGCTTACGCGCGCGCCCTGGCCAAACGCCAGGCTGCCAAGGAAGCCGGTGACGGCGAAGCGGTAATTGAAGAGCCGACCCTGGACATCGAACAGGTCAACGAACAGTCGATGCGCCTGATCCGCCTGGCACTGCTCGGCGGCTTCATCGCGGCGCTGTACTGGGTGTGGAAAGACCTGATCACCGTGTTCTCCTACCTGGACAACGTGACCCTGTACGAATACACCAGCGGCACCGGCGCCAACATCAGCATGGTGCCGATCAGCATCGGCGATTTGCTCGGCGCCTCGATCATCGTCGGCATCACCTTCGCCCTGGCGCGCAACTTGCCCGGCTTGCTGGAAGTGCTGGTGTTGTCCAAGCTGGACCTGGCTCAGGGCAGTGCCTACGCCACCACCACGTTGTTGTCTTACGTGATTGCCGGCGTGGGCTTTGTGTCGACGCTTTCGACCCTCGGCGTGAGCTGGGACAAGCTGCAATGGCTGGTGGCAGCGCTGTCGGTGGGGTTGGGCTTCGGGATGCAGGAGATCTTTGCCAACTTCATCTCCGGCATCATGATCCTGTTCGAACGCCCGGTGCGCATCGGCGACACCATCACCATCGGCAACTTGTCGGGCACCGTGAGCAAGATTCGTATCCGCGCCACGACGATCACCGACTTTGACCGCAAGGACATCATTGTTCCGAACAAGACGTTCATTACCGGGCAACTGATCAACTGGTCGCTGACCGACACCATCACCCGCGTCACGCTCAAACTCGGCGTGGACTACGGCTCTGACCTGGACCTGGTGAAGGAACTGTTACTCAAGGCCGCGCGAGAAAACCCACGGGTGCTGAAAGACCCGGAACCCCACGTGTACTTCCTCAACTTCGGCGAAAGCACCCTCGACCACGAACTGCGCATGCATGTGCGCGACCTGGGTGACCGCAACCCGGTGCTGGATGAGGTCAACCGCTATATCAATAGTGAGTTCAAGAAACAGCACATCAACATCTCCTTCCGGCAGATGGAGGTGTACCTCAAGAACATGAATGGGCAGGAATACAAATTGGTGCCTGCCGAGGATGACCGCAAGACCATCATCGGGCCTGCTCCGCAACCTGACGCGCCTGAGCCGCCAGCCGGCAAAGTCGAGGACGCGCCGGAACCGCCGCCGAGCAAACTCGACTAACGCGCCTATCCCCAGCAGAATGCTCGGACATTCTGCTGGAGATGGCCGGTGAAAGCCCTCGACGAACTGACCTTCGACAACCGCTTCGCACGCCTGGGCGACGCGTTCTCAACCCACGTACTGCCAGAACCCCTCGACGAACCGCGCCTGGTGGTGGCGAGCAACGCCGCCATGGCCCTGCTCGACCTCGACCCCGCCGTGGCCGAAACGCCAGTGTTCGCCGAACTGTTCAGCGGGCACACGCTGTGGGCCGAGGCGGAGCCGCGGGCGATGGTCTATTCCGGGCATCAGTTCGGCGGCTACACACCGCAATTGGGGGATGGCCGAGGGTTGTTGCTCGGCGAGGTGTACAACGCGGCGGGCGAGCATTGGGACCTGCACCTCAAGGGTGCCGGGATGACGCCGTACTCACGCATGGGCGACGGCCGCGCGGTGCTGCGTTCATCGATTCGTGAGTTTCTCGCCTCCGAAGCCCTGCACGCGCTGGGCATCCCCAGCAGCCGCGCCTTGTGCGTGATCGGCTCCAGCACGCCGGTGTGGCGCGAAAAACAGGAACGCGGCGCGATGGTCCTGCGCCTGGCGCCCAGCCATATCCGCTTCGGGCATTTCGAGTATTTCTACTACACCAAAAAGCCCGAGCAGCAGGCCGAGCTGGCCGAACACGTGTTGAACCTGCACTACCCCGAATGTCGCGAACAGCCCGAACCCTACCTGGCGATGTTCCGCGAAATTGTCGAGCGCAATGCCGAAATGATCGCCAAATGGCAGGCTTACGGCTTCTGCCATGGCGTGATGAACACCGACAACATGTCGATCCTCGGCATGACCTTCGACTTCGGGCCGTTTGCGTTCCTCGATGATTTTGACGCGCACTTCATCTGCAACCATTCCGATCATGAAGGGCGTTACTCGTTTAGCAATCAAGTGCCGATCGGCCAGTGGAACCTCAGCGCGCTGGCGCAGGCGCTGACGCCGTTTATCAGCGTGGATGCGCTGAAAGAGGCGCTGGGCCTGTATCTGCCGCTGTATCAGGCGCATTACCTGGACCTGATGCGTCGGCGCCTGGGGCTGACCACCGCTGAAGACGATGACCAGAAACTGGTCGAGCAGTTATTGAAGCTGATGCAGAACAGTGGCGTGGATTACACGCTGTTCTTCCGGCGCCTGGGTGATGAGTCGGCGGCACTGGCCGTGGCGCGCTTGCGTGATGACTTCGTCGACCTTGCCGGGTTTGATGCCTGGGCTGAACTGTACAAGGCCCGTGTTGCGCGAGATGGCGACTACAGCGAAGAACAACGCCGCACGCGGATGCACGCGGTGAACCCGCTGTACATCCTGCGTAACTATCTGGCGCAAAACGCCATCGCTGCTGCCGAGTCAGGCGATTACAGCGAAGTACGGCGGCTGCATGAGGTGCTGAGCAAGCCGTTTGAAGAACAGCCGGGTATGGAGCAATACGCCCAGCGGCCACCGGATTGGGGCAAGCATTTAGAGATCAGCTGTTCGTCGTAAACCTCAAATAAAGGTTTCAACCGACACCCCAAACCGCTCCGCCAGCCACCGAATTTGCCGCAGGTTGAGCTGGCGCTTACCACTCAAAATTTCCGAAACAACCGACTGTGTGCCTACACCTGGCAGATCACTCTGGTTCAAGCCGTGCTCGCGCATCATTGCGCGCAGCACGTCGGCACCACTGGCAACGGGCATCGGGCGGTGCTCATGATCGTAGGCTTCAATCCAATCACTGAGAATATCCACCAGACTCATCAGCGGGTTTGACTCGTCCTCCCCGATCAGATCCAGCAGTTCGTCGAGAGCAGTTACCAGCACGTCGTAATCCGCCTCGTTTTTAGGCTTGCGCAGCAAAGGTGAAACAAATTGCCAATGTTCAGCAGCGAGCCGAATGAGTGCGCTCATCTGATTTTCTCCTTCCAGTTGTCCCGTTCATAGCCGCGGTGATCTAACAGATACTTGATGTAAATTCGTTGCTGTTGGTACCGCACGAAAGCTATTAGCCTCAGCTTGTTTCCCCCAATGTCGAATACATGGAGCTGCCCGACTTTATCCGTTGCGGGAAAAATGCATTTCATAGAAGCGAAGTCAGCCGGACTGTTGCGCTTTATCCGTCGGTACCATTCATCTAAAGCACTTGCTGAACGCGGCCACTTTTCCTTTGCTTCCCAAATCCTTTTCTCGCTGATCACTCGCATGCAACATCCTTATCGCATCTTGCTATGAAGGTTAAACCCGAATTCTGAATATCGCAATTTGCTATACCCATGAACAGACCAATGGCTCAAAACGGAACAGCCTCAGACAGCCTAGATACGCGACCCTGGATCAGCACGGGCGAAACTGTGAGTGGATAAGTCGCCTTGATAAACCCTGAGTCCGGCTCCAGATAGAGTCCATTGGCCACATCATAGGATCCCACCATGCCCGAACCTTTTGTAATCCCCTGCCCGCATTGCAACGGCCTAAACCGCATCCCCGGCGAGCGCCTGGGTGATGCGCCGAAATGCGGGCGCTGCAAACAACCCGTTTTGCTGAACAAGCCTTTTGAGTTGAAACAGGGCGACTACGCCAGCCAGATCAAAGGCGATTTGCCGTTGCTGGTGGATGTGTGGGCGGGCTGGTGCGGGCCGTGCAAGTCGTTTGCGCCGGTGTTTGAGCAGGCGGCTGGGCAGTTGGAGGGCAAGTGCCGGTTGGCCAAGCTGGACAGTGAGGCGAATCAGCAGTTGTCGGCGCAGTTGGGGATTCGCTCGATTCCCAGTTTGATTCTGTTCAAGAACGGGCGTGAGGTGGCGCGCCAGAGTGGGGCGTTTCCGTTGCCGCAGTTGATGAGCTGGTTGCGAAGCCAGGGCGTTTAACACACATTTCAAGATCACTGTTGACCCGTGTGGGAGCGGGCTTGCTCGCGAAAGCGGCGGGTCAGCCAATACATGTGTAGCTGACACACCGCCTTCGCGAGCAAGCCCGCTCCCACATTTGGACCGCGTTTTAACTTGAAGACAGCGGGGCTTCGCGGTCCATCATTTGGCCGACCAGCATTACGCCGAGTTCACTTAGTTGATGGATGGCCAGCGCCACGTCGCGGTGTTCGCCGGTGAGGTCGTTGGACAGGTTGAGTAATAAGGTGCGCACGGACGAGAAGGTCTCGTAGCTGTTGAGTACGAGGGTTTCGGTGGGGAGGTTGGGGCTAACGGTGAATAACATGCTTTTCGTTCTCTGATAGGGCCTCCACCTTTTTCGCTACTAAACGAAGGGTGGCGGCTATACGCAGGTTAGTAGACCGGGAACGAAAGCAATACCGGCGCACCCGAAGGTGCCCTGCGCACAGCCACCATCAGATAGGCGATAAAGCGCCAAGCTTTTGGAACGGTGCACATACTCTCGTCTGATTGGGCTACTAAACCCGATCACTGAACATTCAGCGACCGGAGAACCTTAGAGACGCCCATCCAGACGCACAAGCCGGGCGATTCTGGCTTATCTGTAGGCAACGAGACAAGGCATGGCCCCGCTTGCCAGACCCTTCCTACAGCCTCTGTGGGACAAATCCAAATCCCCCTGGAGAAATGCAAAACAAATGTGGGAGCTGGCTTGCCTGCGATGGCATCACCTCGGTCTGCCAGTTAGACCGAGGTGATGCCATCGCAGGCAAGCCAGCTCCCACAGGGGATTTGTGTGGCTATTGAGCTCAGGCGTTTTCCAGCAAGTTATGCAACTCTACAAACTGCTGTGTCAGCTTATGCCGTGGGTCCAAGTGGATCAGCGGCTTGTTCTCCTGGTGCGACTCGCGCATGCGCACCGAGCTGGCCAGGTACACCGGCAGCACCGGCAACCCTTCTGCAATCAACTCATCGAGCATCTGCTGCGGCAGTGTTGCCCGGGCCTGGAACTGGTTGACCACAATGCCTTCCACTTCCAGGCCTTCGTTGTGGTCTTCCTTCAACTCTTCGATTTCCGCCAACAGGCCGTACAGCGCCTGGCGCGAGAAGCTGTCGCAATCAAACGGGATCAACACACGATCCGCCGCAATCAGCGCCGAAACCGCGTAAAAATTCAATGCTGGCGGGGTATCCAGGTAAATCCGGTCGTAATCCTCGCTCAACTCATCCAGCAGCTTTCGCAGCTTGTTGATCTTATGTTTGGCCTCAAGCTTGGGCTGCAGGTCGGCAAGCTCCGCAGTCGCGGTGATCACGTGCAGGTTGTCGAACGGTGTTTCGTAGATATCCACCCGGTTTTTCTTCGAAAAACGCTCGGAAGACAGGGTTTGCTTGAAAAATTCGGCGATACCCATCGGGATATCGTTGCCCGTCAGCCCGGTGAGGTACTGGGTTGAGTTGGCTTGTGCATCGAGGTCCACCAACAGGGTTCGATAGCCTTCACTGGCGCTGACCGCCGCCAGGTTGCAGGCGATGCTGGACTTGCCAACGCCGCCTTTCTGATTGAACACCACACGCCGCATGGGGAAAAACCTCCGTGTATCAAAGATGCTCCGAGTGTAGAGGGCAAAAGCGCCTGTTAGCTACCTCGTTCATTGATGCATTGGCGCATCACGGGGCATCTGCGCGCTGACTGCCTTCCATTCCCGACACATCAACAGAACAGTCCGACAACCCAATCGGCCCCCTTGGTAAAGAACAATCTGCAAATGCTCCCAACAAAATTGTAATCAGCCGTGAACAATTCTTTACCAAAGTTTGCTAGAACCCCGCAGCACCGGGATAATGCGCGCCATTCGGCTATTGCTCCCTGTCCCGGTATTCGGGGCCATTGGCCGCACATGGAAGCCCGCAGGGGCGGGATAACTTCTCAGTGATCACTTTTAACATCGCCCAATGGCGCGCCTGGGCCCCTGGCCTGGAGAGTGTGCACGACTGGCACGCCTGGGGCCGGGACCCCGTGTTGCTGCCTGTCAGCGATGCCGCCCCTGACGTGTCATTCCTGCCCGCCATGCAGCGCCGCCGCTTGAGCCGTTTGGCGCGCATGGCGTTCAGTGTGGGCTGGCCGTTGGCCGAAGGCCTGCAAGACCTGCCGCTGGTGTTTATTTCCCGTCACGGCGAAACCCCGCGCACCCTCGACATCCTCAGCGACCTGGCTAACGACGAACCGTTGTCGCCGACCCAGTTCAGCCTGTCAGTGCACAACGCGGTGATTGGCCTGTGGTCGATCCTGCGTAATGAAACCAGCGAAATGACCGCCCTCGCCGCCGCCGGTGATGGCCTGGAACACGGCATGCTCGAAGCCGCTGCGCTGCTCAACGAAGGCGCCCCGGCGGTATTGCTGGTGATCACCGAAGAACAGCCGCCCGATGCTTACGCCGGCTGGATCCAGGATGTGCCGTTCCCCTACGCCCTCGGGCTGCTGCTGACACCCGGCGACGAGTGGCAGCTGGAACTAAAAGGCGGCGCTGTCCAACTCAGTCAAACCCAGTGGCCCCATGCCCTGAACCTGCTGCGCACCCTGCTTACCGAGCAGACCACCTGCCAACATGCCTGGAAGAACCGTGTATGGAACTGGCAACGCAAGCCCTGACCGACAAACCACGGGACGCCTATTACTGGCGCCTGTTCGCTACCGCCGCGAGCTTCTTTATGTTCGGCGTGGGCGGGCTGTGCCTGCGGTTGCTGGTGTTCCCGTTGCTCAGCCTTCTGCCGGGCAGCGCAGAAAAGCACCGCCGACGCGCGCGCCACACCATCAGCCGGTTGTTCTGGCTGTTTATTCGCATGATGCAGCGCGGCGGCGTGCTGACCTACAGCGTTGAGGGCGCCGAAAAGCTCGGCCGGCCGGGCCAGATGATCATCGCCAACCACCCGTCGCTGATCGATGTGGTGTTCCTGATCGGCCTGATGCGCCAGACCAATTGCGTGGTCAAGCAGAGCCTGTTCCAAAACCCGTTCACCCGTGGCCCGGTGCGCGACGCGGGCTACATCAGCAATGACGGCAGCTCAGACATGCTCGATGCCGCCGCCAGTGCCCTGCGCGAAGGCCAAACCCTGATCATCTTCCCCGAGGGCACCCGCACCACACCCGGCGCCGCGCCCGCCTTTCATCGCGGGGGCGCCGCCATTGCGCTGCGCGGTGCGACAATCATCACCCCGGTGGTGATCAAGGTCAGCCCCACCACCCTGACCAAGGCCGAACCCTGGTATCGCATCCCCAAACGCCGATTTCATTTCAGTTTGCGCGTGGGTGCCGATATAGAACCACAGGCGTTCGCCTCGCTCGGGCCCGCGCCCCAGGCTTCACGCAAGCTCAACGACTACCTGCACCACTATTTCATTAAGGAGCTCGCCGAAGATGAGCGACAGACACAGCCTTGAGCACGACATAAAGGCGCTGATCATCGAGGCCCTGGGCCTTGAAGACATCAGCCCCGACGACATCGGCAGCGAACTAAACCTGTTCGGCGAAGGCCTGGGCCTGGATTCGGTCGACGCCCTGGAATTGGGCCTGGCGATTCAGAAAAAGTACGGCATCAAGATCGATGCCGACGCCAAGGACACCCGCAATCACTTCACCAACGTGGCCAGCCTTGCGGCGTTCGTCACGGCCAGACAGGCAGCTTGAGACCGTACCATGCAAACTCGTGACGATATTTTCAACACCCTGCGCGAAGCCTTGGTGGAACTGTTTGAACTGGAACCTGCACGCGTCACGCTGGATGCCAACCTGTATCAGGACCTGGAAATCGACAGCATCGATGCGGTGGATTTGATCGACCATATCAAGCGCCAGACCGGCAAGAAGATCGCCGCCGAAGAGTTCAAGGCCGTGCGCACCGTGAATGACGTGGTTGAGGCGGTTTACCGTCTGGTCCAACCGGCCGCATGAGCCGTTTGATCGGCCTTGGCCTGTTGCTGGCGGGGCTGCTGTACCCCTTTGCGGTGTATTACGGCACCGAACATTTTGCGCCATGGCAATTCGGTTTGCTGCTCGGCAGCTTGTGGCTGTTGCGCGCACTTACCGGCGCGCGGCGCCCCGGCAGTCGCTGGATGGCGGTGGCGGTTATTCTGTTTTGCCTGTTGCTGGCCTGGTTCGACAACCCGCAACTGCTGCGCTGGTACCCGAGCCTGGTCAATGCGTTCATGCTGGCGCTGTTCGGCTTGAGCCTGAAATACGGCCCGCCGATGGTCGAACGCCTGGCGCGCATGACCCAGCCCGATCTGCCGCCGAAGGGCATTGTGTATACGCGCCAGGTCACCGTGGTGTGGAGCGTGTTTTTTCTGTGTAATGGCCTGCTCGCCGCCGCCCTCACGTTGTGGGCGCCGCTGAGCTGGTGGACGTTGTACAACGGCCTGATCGCCTACGGGCTGATGGGGCTGTTGTTTGCCGTGGAATGGCTGGTACGACAAAGGGTTCGAGGCCGCGTATGGAAGGGTTGAAACTTGAGCACCTGCTGCTTGAGCCGCTGCAACTGCGTTCGGTGACCACCGAGCCTGCGATGAACCATGCCCAGTTGTGGGAGCAGTCACTGAGCCTTGCGGGCGGACTGCACGCGCGCGGCATTCAGCGTTTGGCGGTACACCTGGAAGACGCCGGGCTGCTGGCGATTGCCCTGCTGGGTGCCTGGCGTGCCGGGGCCAGCGTACTGCTGCCCGCCGACCTGCAACCGCAAACCCGCCAGCGCTGGCACGACTCGGTTGACGCCTGGCTGGTCGAAGCGGCTGACCTCGACGCGCTGTATCAAGCGCCCTTGGCGCCCGCCGCGCTGGACCTGGACACCTGCCAACTGAGCCTGTGCACCTCCGGCTCCAGCGGCGAGCCCAAGCGCATCCACAAGTCCCTGCGCCAACTGGCCAATGAAGTCGAGGCTCTGGAAACGCTGTGGGGCGCAGACCTCAAGGACGCCTGCATCATCGGCAGCGTCGCCACCCAACACATCTACGGTTTGTTGTTTCGCGTGTTGTGGCCGTTGTGCGCCGGTCGCACCTTTGTGCGTAAGCAACTGGCGTTCCCTGAAGACCTGCAACGCGCCAGCCGCGAACACCCGCAATTTGCCTGGGTCGCCAGCCCGGCGCTGCTCAAGCGCATGGGTGACAACCTCGACTGGCCCGCGCTGAGCCAGGTGTTGCGGGTATTTTCGTCGGGCGGCGCGCTGCCCATCGAGGCCGCGGGCGACCTTTATGACCGCTTGCAGCAATGGCCGACAGAAATCCTCGGCAGCTCGGAAACCGGCGGCATCGCCTGGCGTCAGGGCGCGCAACCCTGGCAGCCGTTTGCCGATGTGCAATTAAGCCAGGACGCCGACGGCGCACTGCGCATTGCATCAACGTATTTGCCTGCCGGGCATATCGAACAGACCGCCGACGCTGCGCGCATCCATGCCGATGGCCGTTTTGAACTGCTCGGGCGCCTGGACCGCATCGTGAAGCTGGAAGAAAAACGCATCTCCCTGCCCATGCTCGAACAGGCGCTGATGACCCACCCGTGGGTCGCCGAAACCCGCCTGGGCGTGGTGCAGGAAAACCGCGCATCGCTTGGCGCGCTGGTGGTGTTGAGCGCTGATGGCCTGCATGCTCTGCGCAACGAAGGCCGGCGCGCCGTCACCCGAACTCTGCGTGAGCACCTGAGCGAACATTGCGAAGCCCTGGCCCTGCCCCGCCGCTGGCGGTTCTTGCGCCAGCTGCCTCTGACCAGCCAAGGCAAATTGCCCCAAGCCGACGTCGAAGCCTTGCTGTTGGCGCCTCGACCGAAAGCGCCGCACGTGCTGGAACAGGTTGAAGCCGACGGCGAATGGACCCTGCAACTGAGCGTGCCGCCGGACCTCGCTTATTTCAGCGGCCACTTCCCGGTCACACCGGTACTGCCGGGCGTGGTGCAAGTGGAATGGGCGTTCAACCTGGGCCAGCAACTGCTCGACCTGCCGCCCACCTTTGCCGGGATGGAAGTGCTCAAATTCCAGCAACTGTTGCGCCCCGGCGACACCGTCGAACTGCACCTGCGCTTCGACCCCGAACGCCGCAAGCTGTACTTCGCCTACCGTAACGGCGTAGCGGCCTGCTCCAGCGGCCGCATTCAACTGGAGAAGCCCAGTGAATAGGTTTTTCAGACTGTCGGGCTTGTTGTGGCCAGTGTGCTTGTTGTGGCGAGCGGGCTTGCCCCGCGTTGGGCTGCGAAGCAGCCCCAGAAAGGTAACCCCGGTGTGCCAGACGGAACTCCATTACAGGTTTTGGGGCCGCTTCGCAGCCCAACGCGGGGCAAGCCCGCTCGCCACAGCAATCACACTGGCCACAGAAAGCCCGCTGGCCACAGTCGGTTTTCCAGCCAAAGACGTGCGCCATGCATAACCCCTGCGCCCTGATCCCGGTCTACAACCATGAAGCCGCCGTGCCAGCCGTGGTTCACAGCCTGTTGAACAACGGCCTGCCGTGCCTGTTGGTGGACGATGGCAGCAGCCCAAGCTGCGCGGCGGTGCTTGCACAGTTGGCCACGCTGGAAAATGTCACCCTGCTGACCCTGCCAAATAATCAAGGCAAAGGTGGCGCCGTCATGGCGGGCTTTCGCGAAGCCGCGCGCCTGGGCTACAGCCACGCGCTGCAAGTCGACGCCGACGGCCAGCACGACCTGCGTGAAGTCGAAACCTTTATCGACACCTCGCGCAGGCACCCCGATGCGGTGATCTGCGGCTACCCCGAATACGACGACAGCGTGCCCAAAGGCCGCCTGTACGCGCGCTACCTGACCCACGTGTGGGTGTGGATCAACACCCTTTCGCTGCAAATCCGCGATTCGATGTGCGGCTTTCGCGTGTACCCGCTGGCACCCACGCTGGCACTGATGAACTCGGCCTACATCGGCACGCGCATGGATTTCGACTCCGACATCCTCGTGCGCCTGGCCTGGCGCAACCAGCCGATGCGCTGGCTGCCGACCCAAGTGCATTACCCCGCCGACGGCCTGTCGCACTTCCGTTTGTTCCACGACAACGTACGCATCTCGGCCATGCACACCCGGCTGTTTTTCGGCATGGTGGTGCGCGCACCGATGATTTTGTGGCGGCGGTGGCAGGCATGAACGACAGCACCAAGCACTGGGCCGACCGTGAGGAGCGCGGCAGTTTCTGGCTGATGAAACTCACCGCCGTCGCCGCCAAGGTGCTTGGCCGTCGCCTGCTGAGCCCGGTGCTGTACGGCATCGTCTTGTACTTCTTCCTGTTCGGCCGCACCGCGCGCCAGAGTGCCTGGGAATACCAGCAACGCCTGGCCGACTGGAGTGGCCGCGATGAGCTGCGCCCCAGCCTTAAATCAGTCTTCGGCCAGTTCATGGCCTTCGCCGATTCCTTGCTCGACAAGCTCGACGTGTGGAACGGCAAGCTGCGCATAGAACAGATCGAAATAGACGACCCGGCGCAATTGCGCGGCCAACTGCGCGGCGAGCGCGGGCAGATGCTGGTGGGCGCACACCTGGGCAACCTCGAAGTGTGCCGCGCCCTCGCCGAGATCGGCGAGCAAGTCACCATGAACGTGTTGGTGCACACCAAGCACGCCGAGCAATTCAACCGACTGCTGGGCGAAGCCGGGGCCACACATTTGCGCCTGATTCAGGTCAGCGAGCTGGACCCGGCCACCATGCTGCTGCTCAGCCAGCGACTGGACGAAGGCGAGTGGCTGGCCATCGCCGGCGACCGCGTGCCGTTGCATGGCGGGCGCAAGGTGCGGGTGGATTTTCTCGGCGTTGACGCGGCGTTCCCCCAAGGCCCGTGGCTGCTGGCCGGCCTGCTGAAATGCCCGGTCAATTTGCTGATGTGCCTTAAACATAATGGTCGCTACCGCCTGACCATCGAGCCGTTCGCCGACTTAATCGAGTGGAAGCGCAGCACCCGCGAGCAGGTGATCGCCCAGTGGACCGCACGCTACGCCGCGCGCCTGGGCCAGTTCTGCCTGGCAGCGCCCCGACAATGGTTCAACTTTTACCCTTTCTGGAAGACCGATGACGACGCATCTTGAGCCGGTAACCTTTGGCGAGCGCCCATTGCGCATTGAAGACGTGCTGGCCCTGGCCAACCGTCAGGCGCCTACGCAGCTGCAAAACGACGCCGCGTACCGCCAGCGCATCGCCAAGGGCGCGCAGTTTCTCGACTCGCTGCTGGACAAGGAAGGCGTGATCTACGGTGTAACCACCGGCTACGGCGACTCGTGCGTGGTGGCGGTGCCGTTGCAACACGTCGAAGCATTGCCGCGTCACCTCTACACCTTCCACGGTTGTGGCCTGGGCAAGTTGCTTGATGCACAGGCCACCCGCGCGGTGCTGGCCGCGCGTTTGCAGTCGCTGTGCCACGGCGTGTCCGGCGTGCGCGCGGAACTGCTGGAGCGCCTGCACGCGTTCCTCGAATATGACGTGCTGCCGCTGATCCCGGAAGAAGGCTCGGTGGGCGCCAGCGGCGATTTGACCCCGCTGTCTTACGTCGCCGCGACCCTGTCCGGTGAGCGCGAAGTGACGTTGCGTGGCGAACGCCGCCAGGCTGCCGACGTGCACCGCGAACTGGGCTGGGAGCCGCTGGTACTGCGCCCCAAGGAAGCCCTGGCATTGATGAACGGCACCGCCGTAATGACTGGCCTGGCGTGCCTGGCCTTCGCCCGCGCCGACTACCTGCTGCAACTGGCCACGCGCATCACCGCGCTGAACGTGGTGGCGCTGCAAGGCAACCCGGAACACTTCGACGAGCGCCTGTTCGCCGCCAAGCCGCACCCTGGGCAGATGCAAGTTGCCGCCTGGCTGCGCAAAGACTTGGCGATTGATGCGCCAACGGCGCCGCTGCATCGCCTGCAGGACCGCTACTCGCTGCGCTGCGCGCCCCACGTGCTGGGCGTGTTGGCCGACAGCTTGAATTGGCTGCGCGCGTTTATCGAAATCGAGCTGAACAGCGCCAACGACAACCCGATTATCGACGCCGAAGAAGAACGCGTGCTGCACGGCGGGCACTTCTACGGCGGCCACATTGCCTTCGCCATGGACAGCCTGAAAACGCTGGTGGCCAACGTCGCCGACCTGCTCGACCGCCAACTCGCGTTGCTGGTGGACGTGCGCTATAACCACGGCCTGCCGAGCAACCTGTCGGGTGCGCCAGCGGATCGCGCGATGATCAACCATGGCTTCAAGGCCGTGCAGATCGGCACCAGCGCCTGGACCGCCGAAGCCTTGAAAAACACCATGCCGGCCAGCGTGTTCTCGCGCTCCACCGAGTGCCATAACCAGGACAAGGTGAGCATGGGCACCATCGCCGCTCGCGATGCGATCCGGGTGCTGGAGCTGACCGAACAGGTCGCTGCTGCCACTTTGCTCGCCGCCAACCAGGGCGTGTGGCTGCGCGCCCAGGCCGCGGATGCGCGGGCGCTGCCACCGGCGTTGGCAGCGATGCACATTGAACTGGCCAAAGATTTCCCGCCGGTCATCGAAGACCGCGCGCTGGAAGGCGAACTGCGCCTGTGCCTGAAACGCATCGCCGAGCAACACTGGAGGCTGCATGCGTAGCCAGGGCGTATTGCATTGCGACACTGAAATCCTCGTGCCGTTTTTCGACGTCGACACCATGAACGTCGTCTGGCACGGGCATTACGTGAAGTACCTGGAAGTGGCGCGTTGCGCGCTGCTCGACAAGATCGGCCACAACTACACGGCGATGCTTGAATCCGGCTACGCCTGGCCGGTGATCGACCTGCAACTGCGCTACGTACGCGGCGCGGTGTTCGGCCAAACCATCAATGTGCGCGCCAGCCTGGTGGAGTGGGAAAACCGCTTGAAGGTCAACTACCTGATCACCGACCTTGCCAGCGGCGAGCGTTTAACCCGCGCCAGCACCGTGCAAGTCGCCGTAGAAATCGCCAGCCGCGAAATGCAGCTGGCCTCCCCAAAAATATTCACAGACGACGTAGAGAGAGCCTTGAAATGAGATCCCCTGTGGGAGCGGGCTTGCTCGCGAAGATCCTGAGAGCCCTGAGTAGTGTCAGGCAACCCGCGTCATCGTTAACGTCCTTCGCGAGCAAGCCCGCTCCCACATGGACGGTGTTTATTCTGTTGTTCAGCATTCCAGGTTTCGCCCACGCTTTCGACCTGCAACAACTCAGCGAGCAACTGGCCAAACCATCCGTCATCCACGGAGCCTTCACCCAGGAAAAACACCTGCGTGCCCTGCCCCAACCCTTGGTCAGCAAAGGCACCTTCGTGCTCGCCAAAGACCACGGCCTGCTGTGGCTGCTGAAAACCCCGCTGCAACAGGACTACCGCATCAGCGCCCAAGGCATCGCCCGACGCGACGCCAACGGCTGGCAATTGCTGCCTAACAAAAGCGCCGGCGCCGAGCAGAATCGGTTGTTCCTGGCGGTACTCCAGGGCGATAGCAGTGGCTTGCAGCGTGACTTCGAACTGCACCTGCAAGGCGAAGCCAGCGGCTGGAAGCTGACGCTGGTGCCGCGCTCGCTGTTGCTCAAGCAGGTGTTCACCCAAATCAATATCGATGGCGGTGAGCTGGTGCAAAAAATCGAACTGCTGGAAACCCAAGGCGACAGCACTGTATTGCGCATGCAGGACAGCACCGCCAGCCAACCGTTGAGCGATTCGGAGAAGCACGACTTTGCCCAGTGAGCGCCTGATGCCGCGCCTGTTCCTGACTCTGCTGGTGGCCGTGCTGGCCCTGGCCGGCTGGCAGTGGCGCCATGGTGCGCCGCTGTCGGCCAACCTGATGGAACTGGTGCCCGGCGACACGCCGGATGCCTTGGAACAGCAAGCCGAACAGCGCATGCAGGAACCGCTGAACCGCGAAATGCTGGTGCTGGTCGGGCATAGCGACCGCCAGCAAGCGGTGACCGTGGCGCAGCAATTGGGCGAACGCTGGCAGGCCAGCGGGCTGTTCGAAAAAGTGCAGTGGAACCTGCAAGCCGACTTGCCGGCACTGCGTGAGCAACTGCTGCGCGGGCGCCTGGCGATGCTCTCGGCCAAGGACCGCGAGCAACTCATCGATCACCCCGACGCCTTCATCCAACAGCGCGTGCAAGCGCTGTTCGACCCCTTCACCGGCTTCAGCCTGGTGCCGAGCCAGGATGACTGGCTGGGCCTCACCGGGCGCATCCAGAACAGCCAGCCGCAACACGGCTCGGTGCAGCTGGATATCGGCAGCGGCGCGTTGATCGCCGAGGCCGACGGCAAAAGCTGGGTGCTGCTGCGCGCGCGCACCACCGGCAATGCCTTCGACATGAAACTGCCGCTGCAAGTGGCGGATTTGCTCAAGGCCAGCCGTGAGCAGGCAAGCGGGCAAGGCGCGCAATTGCTCGCCGCCAGTGGCTTGCTCTACGCCGCCAATGGTCAGCAGCAAGCCACGCGGGAAATCACCTGGGTCGGCGGCGGCGCCACCCTTGGCATCCTGTTACTGCTGTTGCTCGCCTTCCGTCGCTGGCGCGTGTTGCTGGCGTTTGTACCGGTGCTGGTGGGCATGCTGTTTGGCGCGGTGGCCTGTGTGGCGCTGTTCGGCCATATGCATGTGATGACCCTGGTGCTGGGCTCCAGCCTCATCGGCGTGGCGGTGGATTACCCGCTGCACTATCTGTCGAAAAGCTGGAGCCTGCAGCCGTGGCGCAGCTGGCCGGCCTTGCGCCTGACGTTGCCGGGGCTGAGCCTGAGCCTGGCCACCAGCTGCATCGGCTACCTGGCGCTGGCCTGGACACCGTTTCCGGCGCTGACGCAAATCGCGGTGTTCTCTGCCGCCGGCCTGGTCGGCGCCTACCTGTCCGCCGTGTGCCTGTTGCCCGCACTGCTCAGGGGCGTTGAGCTGCGCCCGGCGCAATGGCCGCTGCGCATCGCCGAATGCCTGTGGCTGCTGCGTGCCGCGTTGCTCAAGCGCGTGCCGAGCCCGGTGTTGTTGGCGTTGCTGTTGCTGTTCTGCGCCGGCGGCCTGTGGCACTTGAGCAGCAAAAACGATATTCGCCAATGGATCGGCGCGCCGCCGCAACTGCTGCAAGAAGCCCAGGCCGTGGCGCGCATTACCGGCTTCCAGCCCACCAGCCAGTTCTTTCTGGTGCGCGCCGACAACCAGCAACAGTTGCTGGAGCGTCAGGCCGCGCTGGGCCAGCGTCTGGACCAACTGGTGAACATGAACAAGCTGCAGGGTTACCTGGCGCTCAACCAATTGGTCAGCCTGCCCGCCGAGCAACAGCAACTGCGCGATGCGCTGAATAAACTGCCGCAATTCTGGCAACCGCTGCTGGACCTCGGCGTGCCCGCCAGCGCGTTGCAGGCCGAAGTGGCGCAACTGCAAGCGCTGCCCACCGAAGACATCGACGCGGCGCTGGTCGGCCCACTTGCCGAACCCTGGCGCACACTGTGGCTGGGCCCGGTGAACGGCGGCGTGGCGGCGATGGTCAGCCTGCAAGGTTTGAACAACCCGGCGCTGTTGCGGGTGCAGGCGCTGGATTTGCCCGGCGTGCAATTGGTCGATCGCCTTGGCGATTTGAACCGGGTGTTCGCTGACACGCAGATCAGCGCGGCGGAATTGAAGTTGATGTCGTGCGTGCTGATCGTGCTGCTGTTGATCCTGCCGTTCGGTGTCGGCGGCGCGTTGCGCATCGTCGCCCTGCCCCTGCTCGCCGCGCTGTGCAGTTTGGCGAGCCTCGGTTGGCTGGGCCAGCCACTCACGCTGTTCAGCCTGTTCGGCCTGCTGCTGGTCACGGCGATCAGCGTGGATTACGCGATACTGATGCGCGAGCAGATCGGCGGCCCCGCCGTCAGCCTTTTAGGAACGCTGCTGGCGGCGCTGACGACCTGGTTGTCGTTTGGCCTGCTGGCGGTGTCGAGTACACCGGCCGTGAGTAATTTCGGCCTGTCGGTCAGCCTGGGCCTGGCTTTCAGCTTTATGCTGGCGCCGTGGGCCGGGCAACAGAAGCACGCCTTATGAATGTGATTATCGCCAAAGTGGCAAGGAGCCCTCGTGCCCATAGTTGAAATGGAACGTCGCCAAGTAGTCGTGATCGGTGCCGGACCATCCGGTGCCATCGCGGCCGCGCTGTTAAAGCGCAATGGGCATGATGTATTGATTATCGAGCGCCAGCATTTCCCGCGTTTCTCGATTGGCGAAAGCCTGCTCTCGCACTGCATCGACTTTATCGAAGAAGCCGGCATGCTCGACGCCGTGCAAGCCGCCGGTTTCCAGGTGAAAACCGGCGCCGCGTTCGCCTGGGGCGAGCGCTACAGCGCGTTTGATTTCGGCGACACCTTCAGCAACGGCAAGCCGACCACCTTCCAGGTGCAGCGCGGCGAGTTCGACAAGTTGCTGGCTGACCAGGCCACGTTGCAAGGCGTAGAGATTCGCTACGGCGAAACCATCATCGGCGTGGATTTGAGCGGCGAAAGCCGCTACCTGCATGTGCGCCGCGAGAACGGCAGCGAGTACCACCTCAAAGCCAAATTCGTACTCGACGCCAGCGGTTACGGCCGCGTGTTGCCGCGCTTGCTGGACCTGGACTTGCCATCGAATTTTCCGGTGCGCCAGGCGGTGTTCACGCATGTCGAAGATCACATCGAACACCCAGGCTTCGACCGCACCAAGATTCTCGTTACCACCCACCCGACGAAGCGCGATATCTGGTTCTGGACCATCCCGTTCAGTAACGGGCGCTGCTCGGTAGGTGTGGTCGCGGCCAAGGAGCATTTTGACGGCCGCGATGCAGACCTCGACGCCTGCCTGCGCGGTTTTATCGCGCAAACCCCAAGCCTGTCTCGCGTGCTGAAAAACGCCGTGTGGGATACCCCGGCGCGCACCATCGGCGGCTACGCAGCAAACGTCAAAACCCTGCACGGGCCGGGCTTTGCGCTGCTGGGCAATGCAGCGGAATTCCTTGACCCGGTGTTTTCCTCGGGCGTGACCATTGCCATGCGCTCAGCAAGCATGGCCGCCGGTCTGCTGCATCGTCAGCTCAAGGGTGAAACCGTGGACTGGCAAACCGAGTTTGCCGAGCCGCTGAAGCGTGGCGTCGACACCTTCCGTTGTTACGTGGAAGGCTGGTATGCCGGCACCTTCCAGGATGTGATTTTCCATCCGGGCAGCGCGCCGGAGATTCGCCGGATGATCAGTTCGATCCTCGCCGGTTACGCGTGGGATGAGCGCAACCCGTTTGTCAGCGAGCCGAAACGGCGGTTGCGCATGCTGTCGGAAATTTGTGCGGGTGAGCCGGTATGAGCAGTCAGTACCTGAGCAAAAACTACGTGGAAGAAACCAGATTCGGCCTCTGGTTTCTGCGCAGCCACACTTGGCAGCATCACGTGTTGCGCGTGGCGATCAACGACCTGCGCAGCCTGTTCACCGAGCCTTTGCCGGCAGCGCCGGTGCTGCTGGACGCAGGGTGCGGCCAGGGCAAATCGTTCCAGCTGTTGCAGCAGGTGTTTGCCCCAGCGCGCCTGATTGGCCTGGATGCCGACCCTCACAGCCTGGTGTTGAGCAAAGCTGAAGCCGAGCGTCAGGGCCTCGCCATTGAGCTGATCGGCAGCGACTGCGCCACCCTCGACGTGCCGGACGCCAGCGTCGATATCCTGTTCTGCCATCAGACGTTCCACCATCTGGTGGAACAGCACCGCGCGCTGCAAGAGTTCTACCGCGTGCTCAAGCCGGGCGGCTATTTGCTGTTTGCCGAATCCACCGAAGCCTACATCGACACCTGGGTGATTCGCTGGCTGTTCCGTCACCCGATGCACGTGCAAAAAAGCGCCGAGCAATACCTGGACATGCTCCGCGAGCAGGGCTTTGAGTTCGGCCCGCAGAACGTCTCGTATCCCTACTTGTGGTGGAGCCGCTCCAGCGATTTTGGCCTGCTTGAACGCTTGGGCTTGCGCAACCCGCCGCCGGTGGGCCAGCGCGAAGAAACCCTGGTGAACTGCGTGGCACGCAAGCCTTTAACGAGCGCGGCGCCATGATGCGCCTGCTGCTGATGGGCTGCCTGTTGCTGTTGAGCGCCTGCGCCAGTTCGCCACCGTTGCCCGAGAAAACCCCAAGCCTGGCCTTGCCGATGCAACTGCACGTGCAGCGCCGCGCAGACGGCCAGAGCCAGGACTGGCTGCTGGTGATCCAGCGCGAAGGCGGCGGCATTCGCTGGTCAATGATGGACCCGCTGGGCATTCCCCAGGCCCGGCAAAAGCTGATCAATGGGCAGTGGCAGGCCGACGGTTTGCTGCCGCCCAACCCGCAGGCGCGGGAATTGTTTGCCGCGCTGCTGTTCGCCCTGACGTCGGCGGATGACGTGCGCGCGTTGTACCCGAGCGCCCAAGCCAGGGACCTTACGCGCACGCTGCCGGGCCATTGGCAGATTGTGTATCAGTCCTCAGAAGTGTTCAGCGTGAACATGGCCGGGCAACCGTTGAGCTACCGCATCACGCCGCTGGGGGCCGCCCAATGACAGCCTATCTGAATGCACTCGGCGTGATTTGCGCACTGGGCCGAGGCCAGGCCGAGGTCAGCCGCAGCCTGTTTGCCGGCGACTGTTCGGGCATGCGCGCCGAAAGCGGCTGGGTGCCGGAGCGCGTGTTGCCGGTGGCGGGTGTACACGGCGAGCTGGCAACTATTCCTGGCGAGCTGAACCAGCAAAGTAGCCGCAACAACCAGTTGTTGCTTGAAGCCGCGTTGCAGATAGAGGCCCAGTTGCGCCAGGCGATCCACACCTACGGCGCGTCGCGGGTTGGCGTGGTGTTGGGCACCAGCACGTCGGGCATCGACGAAGCCAGCCGTGGCATCGCGCATTACCTGCGCGACAGCTGCTTCCCCGGCGACTACGACTACCAGCAACAGGAACTCAGCGCCCCGGCGAATTTCCTCGCCGACTGGCTGCAACTGAGCGGCCCGGCCTATGTGATTTCCACCGCTTGCACCTCCAGCGCGCGGGCACTGATGAGTGCCCAGCGCCTGCTGGACCTGGGCGTGTGCGATGCGGTGATCTGCGGCGGCGTCGACAGCTTGTGCAGGCTGACCCTCAACGGTTTCACCTCGCTGGAAGCCGTGTCGAGCGAGCGCTGCAACCCGTTTTCAGTGAACCGCAACGGCATCAATATCGGCGAAGCCGCTGTGCTGTTTCTGATGACCCAGACACCTGCGCCGATTGCCCTGCTGGGCAGCGGCGCCAGTTGCGATGCGCACCATATTTCTGCGCCAGAGCCGACGGGCAAAGGCGCGCTGCTGGCGATGCGCAAGGCCCTGGCCAGCGCGAAGCTTGCGCCCGAGCAGATCGGTTACCTGAACCTGCACGGCACCGCGACCCAGCACAACGACGCGATGGAAAGCCTGGCCGTGGCCGACCTGTTCCCCCACGGCGTGGCCTGTTCGTCGACCAAGCCCATGAGCGGCCATACCCTGGGCGCCGCTGGCGCACTGGAAGCGGCATTCTGCTGGCTGAGCCTGGCCCACGGCGTGGTGCCGCCGCACGTGTGGGACGGCGAGGCCGACCCGGCGCTGCCGGCTTTGCAATGGGCACACGCGGGTGACACCTTGAAAAAACCCTGCCTGATGAGCAACTCGTTTGCCTTCGGCGGCAATAACGTCAGCCTGATTATCGGAGAGGCCCCATGATTGCTTGGCCACTCGCCGAACTGCTGCCCCATGCCGGCGACATGATCCTGATTGATCAGGTGCTGTCGTTTGATGAAGAGCAGGTTCATACCCGCGCCACCATCAAGCCCGGCGGCCTGTTCAGCCGCGCCGACGGCGGCCTGCCAGCCTGGGTCGGCATTGAATTGATGGCGCAAAGCGTCGCCGCCTACGCCGGTTGCCGCGCACGGCAGAAAGGCGAAGCGGTGGAACTGGGTTTCCTGTTGGGCACACGTAAGTTCGAGTGCAACGTGGAACACTTCCCGGCCGGCGCCGAGCTGACGATCCACGGCCTGCGCTCCCTGGAAGACGACAACGGCATGGGTGTGTTCGAATGCCACATCACCGGCGACGGTATCCAGGCCAGCGCCCGCTTGAACGTATTTCGACCGCCCCAGGCGGCCAACTATTTAGATGAATCGAAGGACCAAACGCCATGACTGAATCCGTACTGGTCACCGGCTCCAGCCGGGGCATCGGCCGCGCCATTGCCCTGCGCCTGGCTCAGGCCGGGCATGACATCGTGCTGCATTGCCGCAACGGTCGCAGCGAAGCCGACGCGGTGCAGGTCGAGATTGAAGCGCTCGGCCGTCAGGCGCGGGTGCTGCAGTTCGACGTGGCGGATCGCGCGGCGTGCAAGGAAATCCTGGAAGCCGATGTTGAGGCGCACGGCGCTTACTACGGCGTGGTGCTCAACGCGGGCCTGACCCGTGACGGTGCCTTCCCGGCCTTGTCGGAAGATGATTGGGATGTGGTGATGCGCACCAACCTCGACGGTTTTTACAACGTGCTGCACCCGGTGATGATGCCGATGATCCGGCGTCGCGCCGCCGGGCGCATTGTGTGCATTACGTCGGTTTCCGGATTGATCGGCAACCGTGGGCAGGTCAACTACAGCGCCTCGAAGGCCGGTTTGATAGGCGCGGCCAAGGCGCTGGCGATCGAGCTGGGCAAGCGCAAGATCACCGTCAACTGCGTCGCGCCGGGCTTGATCGACACGGCAATGCTGGATGAAAACGTGCCGGTGGAAGAGCTGATGAAGATGATTCCCGCGCAACGCATGGGCACGCCGGAAGAAGTGGCGGGCGCGGTGAATTTCCTGATGTCGGCTGAAGCGGGCTATATCACCCGCCAGGTCCTGGCCGTGAACGGAGGCCTGTGCTGATGAAACGCGTCGTCGTTACCGGCATGGCCGGCATGACCTCATTGGGCAGCGACTGGGCGACCATTTCGGCCAACTTTCGCGCCAACCGCAGCGGCATTCGGCGCATGGACGAGTGGGACCGTTTTACCGAATTGAACACGCGCCTGGCCGGGCCTATCGACGACTTCGTGGTGCCTTCGCACTGGACGCGCAAGCAATTGCGCAGCATGGGCCGCGTCTCGCGCCTGGCAGTGTGGGCCGCGGAGCAAGCGCTGAAAGATGCAGGTTTGCTCGGTGACGAGTCGATCAAGGACGGGCGAATGGGCGTGGCCTGTGGCTCATCCACCGGCAGTACGGACGAGATCAAGGCGTTCGGCAATATGCTGCTGAACTCGGTGGCCGAGGGGCTGAATGCCAACTCCTATGTGCGCATGATGCCGCACACCACGGCGGCGAATATCAGCATCTTTTTTGGCCTGACCGGGCGGCTGATCCCGACGTCCAGCGCTTGCACCAGCGGTAGCCAGGGCATCGGTTATGCCTACGAGGCAATCAAGTTCGGGCGCCTGCCGTTGATGCTCGCCGGCGGCGCCGAAGAGCTGTGCCCCACCGAAGCCATGGTGTTCGACGCGCTCTACGCCACCAGCCTGAAAAATGACGCGCCACAGACCAGCCCACGCCCGTACGACAGTGGCCGCGATGGCCTGGTGATCGGCGAAGGCGGCGGCATGCTGGTGCTCGAAGAGTTGGAACACGCCTTGGCGCGCGGTGCGCATATCCACGCCGAGCTGGTCGGTTTCGGCAGCAATGCCGACGGCCAGCACACCACCCGCCCGGAACAGAAAACCATGCGCCGCGCGATGGAACTGGCCCTGGAAGACGCCGGGCTTGAGCCTTGCGCCATCGGTTACGTCAACGGCCATGGCACCGCCACCGACCAGGGCGACATCGCGGAGACGCTGGCCACCAGTAGCCTGTTTGGTAGTCGCATGCCACTAAGTTCGCAGAAAAGCTTTCTGGGCCACACCCTCGGTGCCTGCGGCGCGCTGGAGTCGTGGTTCAGCATCGAGATGATGAACAGCGACAGCTACGTGCACACCTTCAACCTTGATTCAGTCGACCCGCAGTGCGGCGAGCTGGATTACCTGCAAGGTGGCTTTCGCGAGATGCACAACGATTACGTGATGAACAACAATTTTGCCTTTGGCGGCGTCAACACGTCGCTGATTTTCCGCCGCTGGTCCTGAACGTTTAATTGATTGGAGAAAACGGAATGTCTTCCTTGCTACGCGCCACCCTGATCACCCTGGCCCTGCTGACCACCGCCGGTTGCACCAGCAAACCGGTACTCAATACCCAGCACGAGCTGGCGGCAAACACCCAGGCCAGCGAAGAGCAAATGAAACAGGTCATCGTCACCACCCTGCAAAAACGCGAGTGGGCCGTGCAACGCCTGAGCCCGCAGTTGGTGCAAGCCGATATCACCGTGCGCGGCCAGTTCTACGCCGCCATCGACATCCGCTACACCCGCAACAGCTACGCCATCACTTACCGCGACAGCCGCGACCTGGGCTACAAGGACGGCAAAATCCACCGCAACTACAACCGCTGGATCAGCATGCTGGATCGCGACATCCTCGCAGCGCTGCGCAGCAGTGGCTCAGCGGCGCAGAACTGAAGCGCGCCGCTCTGTGGCGAGCGGGCTTGTTGTGGCGAGCGGGCTTGCCCCGCGTTGGGCTGCGAAGCGGCCCCAGAATCCTTAGATCGTAAACGGTCTGCAAGAACGCAGAGATATTATTGGGGCTGCTGCGCAGCCCAACGCGGGGCAAGCCCGCTCGCCACGACAAGCCTGCTCGCCACAGAAACGACAAAGGGCGCCTTTCGGCGCCCTCTCACAAACAGGTTGGCTTGTCATCGCCGCTTCCTGCCTGGCTCTGCGATGGCTGGTTGCCCAGGATCCTCAGAGTCTCACAAGCCCCTCTCGGGAACCTATGCAGTATGCCCGAAAACAACTGGCATGCAATCAGTGGCAAAGCGCCGCTTGTTCTTTAGTGCAGCCCTAAGGCGCTGCGCACCGCCGCTTTTATCGCTAGAAATTGATCAGCAGTGAGCTCAGCGATTTTGTAAGTTCGTTTGCCATGACGGTCTTTGCTTTTGATTCGGTCTAGACGGCCCAGGCAAACGGTCGCCACGATGTCGCACTTCGCCCAGCAAATCGGGCTAGCGCCCTGAAGATGACTGTCGAGTTGCAAATGATGATCCAATATCGTCTGCGGGGCAGTTGTGCTCAGCGGTACAACTGTCACCAGGAGCTTATTCGTTCGGTGCTTACGTATCACAATAACGGGCCGAATCTTGATAATTTCCGGAACCTCATAGCCTCGAAAATCACAAATCAACACGCTGCCCTCCTTGGGCTGATAGAGAAGTGCCATCCATATCACTCGCTTGCAAAAGAGTGATTCTGCGTAACTTTCTAGCGAATCACTAAGGAGGATCAGTTACCTGATATGTGAGGTGAGCTACAGGAGCACCTTACGCGTCAACAGCTCCACAAATGCCTTTGCCATCAGGGTTTGCGCGCCCTTGCGCTGCACCAGCCAGACCGAGGTCACCGCCTCTTGATCGAGCAAGGTGCGATAGACCACGCCGTCGATGCGGATGCGTTGGTACGACGCCGGCAATACCGACACGCCGAGCCCCGCCGCCACCAGGCCGATGATGGTCATCGCCTCGCCGGCTTCCTGGGCGAAGTGCGGGCTGAAGCCGGCGTCGCGGGCTAGGTTGATCAATTGGGCATAGAGGCCGCTGCCGTAGGAGCGTGGGAAAAACACAAACGGCTCCTCGGCCAATTGCGCCAGGTGCAAACCGCGTTCGGTGCCTTCGACCATTGGGTGGCCCGCGCTTAATACGGCAACCAAGGGCTCGCGCATCAGTTCAACAACGCTCAGCGAGTCCGGCAATGGCAACGGACGCATCAGGCCGACCTGGATCGACTCATCCACCAGCGATTCGGCCACTTCGGTGCTGCTCATTTCCTGCAAATTCAGGTGCACCGCCGGGAAGGCCTGGCGAAAGGCGAAAATCGCCTGGGGGATGCTGGCGTTGAACGGCGCCGACGAGGTGAAGCCAATCTTCAGCTAGCCCAACTCTCCCAACTGCGCGCGGCGCGCTACGTCCGCCGCCTTGTCGACCTGGGCCAGCACCAACCGCGCCTCATGCAGGAACAACCGCCCCGCCTCGCTCAGCTCAACCCGACGATTGGTGCGCTCAAACAAACGCGCGCCCACGTGTTGCTCAAGGGCCTGAATCTGCTGACTCAACGGCGGTTGCGAGATGCCCAGCACTTGGGCGGCGCGACCGAAGTGCAGTTCTTCGGCGACGGCGATGAAGTAGCGCAAGTGACGTAATTCCATGCAAGCCTCATTAGGTCGTAAAACCTATCAAACAGGTCGAACAATATATTGGAAAGAATCATTAGCCAGCTATATTCTTTTTTGCAGTGCCAGTCCTGGCCGGCTTTTCATCGCCGAGGTCCCCGTGAAATCTGCTGTCGCGCCATTCGCTCAAGAAGTCCCGCCCACCGCCCTGGATGAGGTGGTGGCCCAGCTCAACGAGCAGTACATCGAAAAAGGCACGCCGATGTTCATGCGCACGGTGCTGGCGCTGTTTTCCGGCGGCTTTGCCACGTTCGCTTTGCTGTATTGCGTGCAGCCAATGATGCCGGCGCTGTCCCACGAGTTTTCCATCAACGCCGCGCAGAGCAGCCTGATTTTGTCGGTGTCCACGGCGATGCTGGCGCTGGGCTTGCTGATCACCGGGCCGATTTCCGACCGCCTGGGGCGCAAGCCGGTGATGGTCTGCGCGCTGTTCTGCGCGGCGCTCGCCACCATCGCCAGCGGCCTGATGCCAACCTGGGAAGGCATTCTGTTCATGCGCGCGCTGGTGGGCCTGTCGCTGAGCGGGCTGGCCGCCGTGGCGATGACGTACCTGAGTGAAGAGATCCACCCGCAACACATCGGCCTGGCCATGGGCCTGTATATCGGCGGCAACGCGATCGGCGGCATGAGCGGGCGCTTGATCATCGGTGTGTTGATCGACTTCGTCAGCTGGCACACCGCGATGCTGATCATCGGCGCGCTGGCGCTGATCGCCGCCACGGTGTTCTGGAAGATCCTGCCCGAATCGCGCAACTTCCGCGCCAGCAGCCTCAAACCGCGCAACCTGGTGGATGGGTTTGTCATGCACTTCAAGGACGCGGGCCTGCCGTGGTTATTCCTCGAAGCCTTCCTGTTGATGGGCGCGTTCGTCACGATGTTCAACTACATCGGCTACCGGCTGCTGGCAAAACCTTACGGGCTGAGCCAAGCGGTGGTGGGCCTGCTCTCTCTGGTGTATCTGACCGGCATCTACAGCTCAGCCAAGATCGGCTCGCTGGCCGACCGCCTCGGCCGCCGCCGTGTGTTGTGGTGCACCATTGTGCTCATGCTCGCCGGCATGAGCCTGACCCTGTTCACGCCGCTGTGGCTGGTGGTGCCGGGCATGCTGATCTTCACCTTCGGCTTCTTCGGCGCTCACTCGGTGGCGAGTAGCTGGATCGGCAGGCGCGCGGTGAAGGCCAAGGGGCAGGCGTCGTCGTTGTACTTGTTCTGCTATTACGCGGGGTCGAGTGTTGCGGGGACGGCGGGCGGGTTCTTCTGGCACTTCGCGGGCTGGAACGGGATTGGTGGGTTTATCGTAGCGTTGTTGATTGGCGCTTTGTTGGTGGCGTTGAGGTTGGCGAAGTTGGCGCCGTTGGGGAATGTGAAGGCCTGAGACGGTCCTGCTTTTAATGTGGGAGCTGGCTTGCCTGCGATGGCTGTAGTGAATTCACTACTGTCATCGCAGGCAAGCCAGCTCCCACATTTTATTTTGTGTTCATCCATTAAAAAGCCCGGCGTCTGCCGGGCTTTTTTAATTACTCGTGGTACTGCGCAGACAGCTCATGCACTGCCTGCAGGAACGCACCGGCATGCTCCGGGTTCACTTCCGGGGTGATGCCATGGCCGAGGTTGAACACGTGGCCGGTGCCTTTGCCGTAGCTGGCGAGGATGCGGCCGACTTCGGTGCGGATCGCTTCGGGCTTGGCGTACAGCACGGTCGGGTCCATGTTGCCTTGCAGCGCGACGCGGTTGCCCACGCGCTGGCGGGCTTCGCCCAGGTCGCAGGTCCAGTCCAGGCCGAGTGCGTCAGCGCCAGCGTCGGCGATGGTTTCCAGCCACAGGCCGCCACCCTTGGTGAACATGATGACCGGCACTTTGCGGCCTTCATGCTCGCGGATCAGGCCGCTGACGATTTTGCGCATGTAGGCCAGGGAAAATTCCTGATACGCTGCCGACGACAGGTTGCCGCCCCAGGTATCGAAGATCTGCACCGCTTGCGCACCGGCCATAATCTGGCCGTTGAGGTAGCTGGTGACCGACTGCGCCAGTTTATCCAGCAGCAGGTGCATGGCCTGCGGGTTGTCGTAGAGCATGGCCTTGGTCTTGCGGAAGTCTTTCGACGAGCCGCCTTCGACCATGTAGGTGGCCAGGGTCCATGGGCTGCCGGAGAAGCCGATCAGCGGCACGCGGCCATTGAGTTCGCGACGGATGGTGCTGACGGCGTCCATCACGTAGCCCAGGTCTTTATGCGGATCGGGGATCGGCAGGGCTTCGATGTCGGCCAGGGTGCTGACGACCTTCTTGAAACGCGGGCCTTCGCCGGTTTCAAAGTACAGCCCTTGGCCCATGGCGTCAGGGATGGTCAGGATGTCGGAAAAAAGGATGGCCGCGTCCAGTTGCGGGTAGCGGTCCAGCGGCTGCATCGTGACTTCGCAGGCGAACTCCGGGTTCATGCACAGGCTCATGAAGTCACCGGCGTTGGCGCGACTGGCGCGGTATTCCGGCAGATAGCGACCGGCTTGGCGCATCATCCACACGGGGGTGACGTCCACAGGTTGCTTGAGCAGGGCACGAAGGAAACGGTCGTTCTTGAGGGCAGTCATGTCGGCATCCGCAAAAAAAGTGCGGGCATTTTCTCAGAGCGCGACGCAAAAGGCACGGAATGCACCGTGCCTTTTGTCTATCGGGTTGATTTGCAGCAATGTCTTGAATGTACTGGAACCAAATGTGGGAGCGGGCTTGCTCGCGAAAGCGGTGGGTCAGTCGACACATCTGGTGACTGATAAACCGCATTCGCGAGCAAGCCCGCTCCCACATTTTGATCCCATTTCAATCAGAGATCAGGACTAGACCTGCAGGTAATCCAGGATCCCTTCGGCGGCATTACGGCCTTCGAAGATCGCCGTCACTACCAGGTCAGAACCGCGAACCATATCGCCACCGGCGAAGATTTTCGGGTTGCTGGTCTGGTGTTTGTACTGGCCCTGTTCCGGGGCTACGACGCGGCCCTGGCTGTCGGTCTGGATTTTGAACTGCTCGAACCACGGCGCCGGGCTTGGGCGGAAACCGAAGGCGATCACCACGGCGTCGGCCGGGATGATTTCTTCAGAACCCGGGATCGGCTCGGGGCTGCGACGGCCACGGGCGTCCGGTTCGCCGAGACGGGTCTCAACGACTTTCACACCTTCAACGCGGTCTTCACCGACGATGGCGATCGGCTGGCGGTTGTAGAGGAATCGCACGCCTTCTTCCTTGGCGTTCTTTACCTCTTTGCGCGAGCCGGGCATGTTCGCTTCGTCACGACGATAGGCACAGATCACCGACTTGGCGCCCTGGCGAATCGAGGTGCGGTTGCAGTCCATCGCGGTGTCGCCACCGCCCAGAACCACGACCTTTTTGCCTTTCATGTCGACGAAATCTTCCGGCGACTTTTCAAAGCCCAGGTTGCGGTTGACGTTGGCGATCAGGAAATCCAGGGCATCGTAAACGCCCGGCAAGTCCTCACCGGCAAAGCCGCCCTTCATGTAGGTGTAGGTGCCCATGCCCATGAACACGGCATCGTATTCGGCGAGCAGTTGCTCCATGGTGATGTCTTTGCCGATCTCGGTATTGAGGCGGAACTCGATACCCATGCCGGTGAACACTTCACGACGGTTGCTCAGTACGGTTTTTTCCAGCTTGAACTCGGGGATACCGAAGGTCAGCAGGCCGCCGATTTCCGGGTTCTTGTCGAACACCACCGGGGTCACGCCGCCACGCACCAGCACGTCGGCGCAGCCCAGGCCAGCCGGGCCGGCGCCGATGATCGCGACGCGCTTGCCGGTCGGCTTGACCTTGGACATGTCCGGGCGCCAGCCCATGGCGAACGCGGTGTCGGTGATGTACTTCTCCACCGAACCGATGGTCACCGCACCGAAGCCATCGTTGAGGGTGCACGCACCTTCACACAGACGGTCTTGCGGGCACACCCGGCCGCAGACTTCCGGCAGGGTGTTGGTCTGGTGCGACAGCTCGGCGGCGGCGAGGATGTTGCCCTCGGCCACCAACTTGAGCCAGTTGGGAATGAAGTTGTGCACCGGGCACTTCCATTCACAATACGGGTTACCGCACCCCAGGCAGCGGTGGGCCTGGTCGGCCGAGTGCTGGGGTTTGAAGGGTTCGTAGATTTCCACGAACTCTTTCTTGCGTTGACGCAACAGTTTCTTCTTCGGATCTTTGCGCCCGACATCGATGAACTGGAAGTCGTTATTCAGACGTTCAGCCATGTTAAAACCTCATCAAACTGTTCAGGCGCCTATCACTGCGGATTGGCACGGATGCTGGAAAGCAACGATTTCAGGTTGGCAGCCTTGGGCTTGACCAGCCAGAAACGGCGCAGGTAATCGTCGAGGTTTTCAGCGAGGTTACGGCCCCATTCGCTGTTTGTTTCCTCGACGTACTCGTCCAGCACGTGCTGCAGGTGGTTGCGGTAGGATTCCATGGCTTCGCCGCTGATCCGCTGGATCTCGACCAACTCGTGGTTGACCTTGTCGACGAAGGTGTTGTCCTGGTCGAGCACATAGGCGAAACCGCCGGTCATGCCAGAACCGAAGTTGTAACCGGTCTTGCCCAATACCGCGACAAAGCCACCGGTCATGTACTCGCAGCAGTGATCGCCAGTGCCTTCCACAACGGTGTGAGCACCGGAGTTACGCACGGCGAACCGCTCACCGGCAGTGCCGGCGGCGAACAACTTGCCACCGGTGGCGCCGTACAAGCAGGTGTTGCCGATGATGGCGCTGTCCTGGGTCTTGTACACGCTGCCGACCGGCGGAACGATCACCAGCTTGCCGCCGGTCATGCCCTTGCCCACGTAGTCGTTGGCGTCGCCTTCGAGGTACATGTGCAGGCCGCCGGCGTTCCACACGCCAAAGCTCTGGCCCGCAGTGCCTTTGAAGCGGAAGGTGACTGGCGCTTTCGCCATGCCCTGGTTGCCGTGCTTGCGCGCGATTTCGCCGGAGACGCGTGCGCCGATGGAACGGTCGCAGTTACAGATATCCAGAGCGAATTCGCCACCGCTGGCCTCAAAGATCGAAGAGCCGGCCATGTCGACCATCTTCTCGGCCAACAGGCCTTTGTCGAACGGCGGGTTGCGATCAACCTGGCAGAATTGAGGCTTGTCTGCCGGGATGTGATCGCTGCCGAGCAGCGGCGTCAGGTCCAGGTGCTGTTGCTTGGCGGTCTGGCCTTCGAGAATGTCGAGCAGGTCAGTACGGCCGATCAGTTCTTCCAGCGAACGCACGCCCAGCTTGGCCAGCCACTCACGGGTTTCTTCGGCGACGTAGGTGAAGAAATTCACCACCATGTCGACGGTGCCGATGTAGTGATCCTTGCGCAGTTTTTCGTTCTGCGTCGCGACGCCGGTGGCGCAGTTGTTCAGGTGGCAGATGCGCAGGTATTTGCAGCCCAGCGCGATCATTGGCGCGGTGCCGAAGCCGAAGCTTTCGGCGCCGAGGATCGCGGCCTTGATCACGTCGAGGCCGGTTTTCAGGCCGCCGTCGGTTTGTACCCGAACCTTGCCGCGCAGGTCGTTGCCGCGCAGGGTCTGGTGGGTTTCGGCCAGGCCGAGTTCCCACGGTGCGCCAGCGTACTTGATGGAGGTCAGCGGCGAAGCGCCGGTGCCGCCGTCGTAGCCGGAGATGGTGATCAGGTCGGCATAGGCCTTGGCCACACCGGCGGCGATGGTGCCCACACCGGCTTCCGCGACCAGTTTCACCGAGACCAGCGCCTGCGGGTTGACTTGTTTCAAGTCGAAAATCAGCTGCGACAAATCTTCAATCGAATAGATGTCGTGGTGCGGCGGTGGCGAAATCAGTGTCACGCCCGGCACTGCGTAACGCAGCTTGGCGATCAAACCGTTGACCTTGCCGCCTGGCAGCTGGCCGCCCTCACCGGGCTTGGCGCCTTGGGCAACCTTGATCTGCAGCACTTCGGCGTTGACCAGGTATTCCGGGGTCACACCAAAACGGCCAGTGGCGACCTGCTTGATTTTCGAGCTTTTGATGGTGCCGTAGCGCGCCGGGTCTTCGCCGCCTTCGCCGGAGTTGGAACGCGCGCCCAGGCGGTTCATGGCTTCGGCCAGGGCTTCGTGCGCCTCAGGCGACAAGGCGCCGAGGGAAATACCGGCGGAGTCGAAGCGCTTGAGGATCGATTCCAGCGGCTCGATTTCGCTGATGGCCAGCGGCGTGTCCAGGGTCTTCACCTTGAACAGGTCGCGAATCATCGACACCGGGCGGTTATCCACCAGCGCGGTGTATTCCTTGAACTTGGCGTAGTCGCCCTGCTGCACGGCGGCTTGCAGGGTGTTGACCACGTCCGGGTTGTACGCGTGGTATTCGCCACCGTGCACGAACTTCAGCAGGCCACCTTGCTGGATCGGCTTGCGCGCGCTCCAGGCTTCGGCCGCCAGGGCTTTTTGCTCGGCTTCGATGTCGACGAAACGCGCGCCCTTGATGCGGCTCGGCACGCCACGGAAGCTCAGGTCGCAGACTTCTTCGGACAGGCCGATGGCTTCGAACAATTGCGCGCCACGGTACGAGGTGACCGTAGAGATGCCCATCTTCGACAGGATCTTCAACAGGCCCTTGGTGATGCCTTTGCGGTAGTTCTTGAACACCTCATAGAGGTCGCCCAGCACTTCACCGGTGCGGATCAGGTCACCCAACACTTCGTATGCGAGGAACGGATACACCGCCGAGGCGCCGAAACCGATCAACACCGCGAAGTGGTGCGGGTCGCGGGCGGTGGCGGTTTCCACGAGGATGTTGGAGTCGCAGCGCAGGCCTTTTTCGGTCAGGCGGTGGTGCACTGCGCCGGTCGCCAGCGAGGCGTGGATCGGCAGCTTGCCCGGAGCGATATGGCGGTCGGTCAATACGATCTGGGTACGACCGGCGCGCACAGCTTCTTCGGCCTGGTCGGCGACGTTGCGCACAGCGGCTTCAAGGCCGAGGCTCTCGTCGTAGTTCAGGTCGATGATCTGGCGCTCGAAGCCTGGACGCTCCAGGGTCATCAACGAGCGCCACTTGGCCGGTGAAACCACCGGCGAGCTGAGGATCACGCGGGAAGCGTGCTCCGGCGATTCCTGGAAAATGTTGCGCTCGGCACCGAGGCACACTTCCAGCGACATCACGATAGCTTCACGCAGCGGGTCGATCGGTGGGTTAGTCACCTGGGCGAACTGCTGGCGGAAATAGTCATACGGAGTGCGCACGCGCTGGGACAGCACGGCCATTGGCGTGTCATCGCCCATGGAGCCGACGGCCTCATAGCCTTGCTCGCCGAGCGGACGCAGCACCTGGTCGCGCTCCTCGAACGTGACCTGATACATCTTCATGTATTGCTTGAGCTGTTCGACGTCGTAGAACGCCGAACCGTGGTCATTGTCTTCCATGGTCGCCTGGATGCGCAGGGCGTTCTTGCGCAGCCATTGCTTGTACGGGTGACGGGACTTCAAGCGGTTGTCGATGGCGTCGGTGTCGAGGATCTGACCGGTTTCGGTGTCCACGGCGAGGATCTGGCCAGGGCCTACGCGGCCTTTGGCGATGACGTCTTCGGGCTTGTAGTCCCACACGCCGATTTCCGAGGCCAGGGTGATGAAACCGTTAGTGGTAGTAACCCAACGCGCCGGGCGCAGACCGTTACGGTCGAGCAGGCACACCGCGTAGCGGCCGTCAGTCATGACCACGCCGGCCGGGCCGTCCCACGGCTCCATGTGCATCGAGTTGTACTCGTAGAACGCACGCAGGTCCGGGTCCATGGTTTCGACGTTCTGCCACGCTGGCGGAATGATCATGCGCACGCCACGGAACAGGTCGATGCCGCCGGTGACCATCAGCTCGAGCATGTTGTCCATGCTGGAGGAGTCGGAACCCACGCGGTTAACCAGCGGGCCGAGTTCTTCCAGGTCCATCAAGTCGTTGGCGAACTTGGTGCGACGGGCCACGGCCCAGTTGCGGTTGCCAGTGATGGTGTTGATCTCGCCGTTGTGGGCGAGGAAGCGGAATGGCTGAGCCAGCGGCCATTTCGGCAGGGTGTTGGTGGAGAAGCGCTGGTGGAACACGCAGATTGCGGTTTGCAGGCGCTCGTCTTTAAGGTCTGGATAGAAGGCGGTCAAATCCGCCGGCATCATCAGGCCTTTATAAATGATGGTTTTGTGCGAAAAGCTGCAGATGTAGTGGTCGGTGTCGGCGGCGTTGGACACAGACGAGCGACGACGCGAGGTGAACAGCTTGATCGCCATGTCCTGATCGCTCAGGCCGTCGCCGGCGATGAACACTTGTTCGATCTGCGGCAGGCGCTCCAGGGCCAGGCGGCCGAGCACGCTGGTGTCGATCGGCACTTTGCGCCAGCCAACCAATTGCAGGCCGGCAGCCTCGATTTCGCGGTTCATGTTTTCGCGAGCGGCTTCAGCTTTTACCGGGTCCTGGTTGAAGAACACCATGCCCACGGCGTACTGCTTGGGCAGGTCGGCAGCAAAATGCTCTTTGGCAATAGCGCGCAGGAACTGGTCGGGCTTTTGAATCAGCAAGCCACAACCGTCACCGGTCTTGCCGTCGGCGTTGATCCCACCGCGGTGGGTCATGCAGGTCAGGGCCTCAATGGCCGTTTGCAAAAGGGTATGGCTGGGCTCGCCCTGCATGTGGGCTATCAGGCCAAAACCGCAGTTATCCTTGAATTCATCGGGTTGATACAGACCTGCTTTCATAGACACTTTCTCACCAGGCTGCCTCTTATAACGAGGCAAATTTCTTTTCAATTCAACCGGTTACCTTCCACGCCGAACGTACGCCGGCTTAGCGGGGGCAAAAGGGAGGTCATTGTACACACCGACACAGACGCTCACAAATTTAGCGACGAAATGTCGCAAATCTATGTCGCATTTATGAAAGGTTTAAATCGATATGCTGTGCTAGTCAAAACTTTTTTAGTTCGGACCGCTACGACTCAAAGGCGACATGCGCAGACACCACAAAGCGCGCGGCCTTCAGGGCTGCACGCTGTTGTAGTTTTTTTGAGGTGCCGGGAGAGGCGGCCTGGGTAAGGCCGCCGAATCTTCAGCGAGTTGCTGCCAGTTCCTGTTGGACGCTGGCGACAGTGCGAGGCCAAGGTTTACCAGCCTGAACCTTCGCTGGCAAGGCCTTGATGGCGGAATCGGCTGCTGCACGGCTGGAGAAGTTGCCGTAGGTGATCACGTAGAGAGGCTTGCCGTTGAGCACTTTCTTGAAATAACGGTACTCGCCGCCCTGCTCTTTCACGAAGGCTTGAGCGTTGGCTTCGGAGCTGGTGCCGAGGATCTGCACCACGAAGTTGCCAGTCGGTTGGCTGGCGTACCAGCCACTGCCGGTGGCGCCGGCTTTGGCGACGGTGGCGGCTGGCTTCTCGGCAGGCTTGGCGGCCGGAGCGGGTTTGGCCGCAGGCGCAGGTGCAACAGGCTTGGCGACTGGCGCTGGCTTGGCGGCGGCGACAGTCGGCGCAGGCACCGGCTTGGCAACCGGAGCAACTGGCGCTGCTGGCTGACCCGCTGGAACGCCCGCAGGCGGCGCGGTGGTGGTCACGGTCGGCGGGGTGGCGCTGGAGCCTTCCACCGGCACGCCGTCGTCGCCTTCGGAGATGCCACCGGCTTCTTCGGCCAGCGGGCCACGCATCACCGGTTGGCCGACCATCGGCAGGTTGGTCGGTTGGCCGGAATTGGCAAATTCGACATTTGGCGTGGGCTTGCCCAGTGGCAACTGCGCCTGTTCCGTTGGCGCGCCAGCAGTCGTCGGCGCCTTGCTGCGACCCGGGATCAACCAGGCGGCGGCTACAGCAACCACGACAACGGCGGAAATCGCCAATACGTGCTTCTTAGGCATAGTAAACCCCATCTTTGGACGCTTAACCGCAGAACGGCTGGCAATCATGGCTTCGATCAAGGCATCACGGGCAACCTGGTTGATGGTGCCAGGCCAGCCGCCTGCGCTTTCGTGAATATCAGAGATCTGTGCAGCGGAGAAAAGTTCGATACCCGCCCCGGCGCCTTCAAGGCGTTGAGCCAGGTATTCGCGGGTTTCTTCCTCTTCGTACGGCTGCAATTCGATGACGTGAAACAGCTCCTGTTCACCGCTGATCTGCTCCAGATCGGCGATCAACGACGACTCACCAAACAGGAACACGTGCGGGCGACCTTCGGGCGTACCCGCCGCCAGCGCAAGCAGTGCTTCCAGGGCGGATTCGTCGAGCTGCTCGGCGTCATCCACCAGCAGGTAGACTTCCTGGCCGGTCAGGCCAAGCTGAACCACTTGCTTGAGGATCGCGTTCGGCTCGGCATTGGAAACGTTCAGGGCTTGTGCCACTTGGCGCAGCACACCTGCCGCATCACCGGCACCACGGGCTGACACCACCACGCTCTGTACCGATTGCTTGTTGGTGCTGGCGACCAGCGCCTGACGCAACAAGGTCTTGCCGCTGCCCAATGGGCCGGTGACCACCAGCAACAGCTGGCTGTAGCGCGCCAGGTGGTGCAGTTGGCCAAGCACCGGCTTGCGCTGGGCAGGGAAAAATTTGAAGCCAGGCACCCGTGGAGCGAAAGGGTCATGGCTTAACTGGTAATGGCCGAGGAACGCCTCGTCGGCATGCAAACTAGTCATCGGGATCTTATTAACCTTTAAGCTGGGCCAGGGCGCGGTAATCCGCTCCCAGCGTGGCCTGTAAAATCTCTTTCGGATAATCGTCGGTCACTACCGCTTCGCCGATGTGGCGCAGCAGTACCAGTCGCAGGCGACCGTCGATCACTTTCTTGTCGATTGCCATATGTTCGAGGAAATCCGCCTCGGTCATCTCTTCCGGCGGAATAACCGGCAAACCGGCGCGCTGGAACAGCTGAATGCCGCGATCCCGCTCCTGGGCGCTGATCCAGCCCAGGCGCTGCGACATTTCCAATGCCATCACGGTGCCCGCTGCGACAGCTTCCCCATGCAACCACACACCATAGCCCATGTGCGTTTCAATCGCATGGCCGAAGGTGTGGCCCAGGTTCAACGTGGCCCGCACACCGGACTCCCGTTCGTCAGCATTGACCACCAGCGCCTTGGCAGCGCAGGAGCGGGAAATTGCTTCGGTCAGGGCGACTTGGTCGAGGCCGCGCAGGGCGTCTACATGCTCTTCAAGCCAGGTGAGGAACGGCTCGTCGCAGATCAACCCGTACTTGATGACTTCCGCCAGGCCCGCCGACAGCTCGCGCGGTGGCAGGGTGTTGAGTGTCGCGGTGTCGATCAGCACGGCTTGGGGCTGATAGAACGCGCCAACCATGTTTTTGCCGAGCGGGTGATTGATGCCGGTCTTGCCGCCTACCGACGAATCAACCTGGGACAACAAGGTGGTCGGCACCTGGATAAAATCCACGCCGCGCTGGTAGCAGGCCGCCGCAAAGCCGGCCATGTCGCCGATCACACCGCCGCCGAGGGCGATCACGGTGGTTCGACGGTCATGGCGGGCAGTCAGCAGGCCATCAAAGATCAGTTGCAGGGTTTCCCAGTTTTTATGGGCCTCGCCGTCGGGCAGGATCACCGAAATCACCGAGTAGGCTGCCAGGCTGCGGCTAAGACGCTCAAGGTACAGCGGCGCGACCGTTTCATTGGAGATGATCGCCACTTGCCGACCGGCTATATGCGGCGCGAGCAACTCGGGCTTGTCCAACAAACCTTCACCAATATGGATTGGGTAGCTGCGCTCGCCTAGATCGACCTTAAGTGTCTGCATGTGTCCCCGCGTGAAGATGTATTGACGATCGGCAACGCTCAGATCTGTCGTCGCCTGATGGCTCAGCGCCACACCTCAAAAGGTAATGGCGCGCCGCCGAGAATAGCGCATTTCGGGCCGGGCTTTAACGGGGTGGCAACTGCTGCAAGCGCTCAAGAATGTCGAGAACGACCATTCGAGGCGGCCGCTCATCGGTTTCCACCACCAGATCGGCAATTTCCCGGTACAGCGGATCACGCAGCGTGAGCAAGTCTCGCAAGGTTTTTGCAGGGTCTGCGGTGCGCAGCAACGGGCGATTGCGATCACGGGCGGTGCGGCCAACCTGCTGCTCCACCGACGCATGCAGATACACCACGCGCCCACCGGCGTGCAGCGCCCGGCGGTTCTCATCGCGCATCACTGCGCCACCGCCGGTGGCCAATACCACGCCATCGCAGCCGCACAGCTCGGCAATCATCGCCTGCTCGCGGTCGCGAAAGCCCAATTCGCCTTCTTTATCAAAGATCCACGGGATATTGGCGCCCGTGCGCAATTCAATTTCCTTATCGGAGTCTTTGAATGGCAGGCGCAGCTCTTTGGCCAGCAAACGGCCGATGGTGCTTTTTCCAGCCCCCATCGGTCCTACAAGAATCAAATTTCGCACAGAATCAACGACTCACAGCAATCGCCTGGTTATTCATAATACGCGGAGTCAGGAATACCAGCAGCTCGGATTTTTTCTCCGCCAGCACATCGCGCCGGAAAAGGCGGCCAAGATACGGCACATCGCCCAAAAATGGCACTTTATCTACCACTTTGCTTTGGGTATTGGAGAAAACTCCGCCGATGACGATGGTCTCGCCATCCTTGACCAGCACCTTGGCGTTGACCTCGTTTTTCTTGATCGGCGGCACGTCGTTGAGCTTGTTCAAGTAGTCAGGCTCATCCTTGGTGACCTTGACCTCCATGATCACCCAATTGTCCGGGGTGATTTGCGGGGTAACTTCCAGCGACAGCGAGGCCTCCTTGAATGACACCGAGGTGGCGCCCTGGGAAGTGGATTCCTGGTAGGGAATTTCGGTGCCCTTGAGGATGCGCGCGGTTTCCTTGTCGGACGTGACCACCTTGGGCTGCGAGACGATTTCGCCATTGCCGGATTTCTCCATGGCGGTCAGCTCCAGGTCGAGCAGCAGGTTGTCGGTGATAAACGCCAGGCCCAGGCCAGACGTCCCGGTGAGTGAACCCATGTCCACGAACGGCGAACCGGGTGGGTTGGCGGAGGGTTCGACGCCCTCGGGCAAAGGCTTGCCAGGCCCACCCGCGCCCCAGTTACCCCGGTTAAGCCGCCCGCCCCAGCGCACGCCCAGGCTTTTGTCATAGTCGACATTGGCCTCCACGATGCGCGCTTCGATCATCACCTGGCGCACTGGAATATCCAGCTGCGCCACGATCCGCCGCAGTTCTTCGAGGCGCTCGCCGGTCTGGTAGGCAATGATGTTGTTGGTACGGTCATCCACCGCCACCGAGCCGCGCTCATCGGTGACACCTTCAAGCCCCGTCACCGACTGGAACAGCTTGGCCAGGTCTGACGCCTTGGCGTAATTGACCTGCAGCAGCTCACGGCGCAACGGTGCAAGCTCGGCCATTTGCTTGCGTGCTTCCAGCGTCAGCAATTCGCGCGCAGCCAGTTCGTCGGCGGGCGCTACCAGCAACACGCCGGCCTTCACCCGCTTATCCAGCCCTTTGGTTTGCAACACCAGATCCAGCGCCTGATCCCATGGCACATCCTTGAGCCGCAGGGTGATTGAACCCTGTACGTCATCACTGGCCACAAGGTTGAGCCCCGCCACGTCGGCGATTTGCTGCAGCACCGCACGCAGCTCGATGTTCTGGAAGTTGAGGTTCAGTTTGTCGCCGGTATAAGCGCCTGACGCTGCATTGCCGGGGGGCGGCAGCTGGATCAGGTCCACACGATTGGGCACAGCCAAAGCCATCGGTGCCGTGAACGCTATCCATAGCGCCACACCGAAGGACAAAAAAGTCCTTTTCATTTGTTTTATTCCGTTATGAGTTGACGTTCAGTACAAGGATTCGCGAGCGCTCCAGCCATGCGCCGGCTTCATCGGGAAACAACTCGGCCAGTTCGACGTGGCCGTCATGAATGGCCGTGACCCGACCGTGGTTCGGCCCCAGGTAGTCACCTACCGCGAGCCGATGCACCGTTGCGGCTGCGCGCAGCAAAGCAAAACGCTGCGCGCCACGGGATAACGTCCCGACCATTTCGAATTGATCGACGGCCAGGCCCTCCAGCAACGCCTTGGGCCGGGCGAGGTCGGGCGCCGAGGCTGGCCGGCCAGAAACCGGCTCTGCCTGCAGTGCCAGCGGTTGAAACGGGTCGCGCGGGTGAGACGACGAGTCGACAATGTGCGCGCCCTGCTCGACGGGCTTGTCGCCCTGGTCGGTGCTGCGGTAGGTCTTTACCAACAGTTCAAGGCGCAACAATGCCCCATCAGGGCGCAGCGCCACATCATGCACCGTCACAATCCGCGATAACCCGCCCAACGCACTCACGAATGCCGCCAGGTCGTGAAACACACCGGTAGCGCCAATCTGCAGGGGTTGCTCGAGATAAAACGGTTGGGACAGCTCGTCCAAGACGGTGATGTGTTCGACCACCAAACCATTGGCAACCGCCAAGCGGGCGAGGTCGTCCAGCAAGCCGGGCATCTGCACCTCGCCAGGCATCTGCCGCACCAGCTCGGCAACCTTTGCCTGACGAACTTCGAACTGACGAGCCCGCTCATCAAGGCCGGCGGACACAGCAGTTTTCTCCAGCAGCTGCTGTTGCAAGGCCACTTCCTGCACCTCAAGCGCCTGCAATCGTTCGCGGGCCGGGCTCAGCAGCACACTATCGCCCACCAACACCACGAGACCCGCCAGCGCGCACCCCATCAGGGCTTTGCCCGGCAGGGGCCATTTTGCAGCGTTGTGAGAGAGCGCGGAGAAGTCGAGCCTGCCAGGGCTCATGGTTGGGCCTCGGTGGACTCACCCTGGCGCACCATCAATTGAAATTCGTTGCCGCCCTGGCTGGCGTCGGCGCGCACATGTTGCAACTGCGTGGCGCGAGTGCCGTGGGTGGCCTCCAGGCGGCGCATCAGTTGGGCGATGTCCTGGCTGGATTCAGCGCTGCCGCTGACGCTGATCGTATCGCCCTTCGCCACCACCTCATGCAGGTGGACCCCTTCAGGCACCGCGCCGGCCAATTGGTCGAACAGCTTGGCGCTGGAAGAGCGCGCATCGTGCAGGTCTTGCACGACTTTCATGCGCTCGGCCAATTGCTGGCTTTGCTCCTGCAAGTCGTCGATGGTCTTGATGCGCGAATCGACAATGGTCACTTCCTTGCCCACGTGACTATTGCGCGACACTTGCCGGTCGATCGCCCGGTCGATTACGTGGTCTGCCAGCCATACCGCCGCGATCGCCGCACAGGCGAACGCCAGCAAAAACAGCAGAAAATATTTGCGCCGCCGTTGCGCCAGCGCCTGGCGCCAGGGCAAAAGGTTGATTCGTGTCATCAAGCGAAACTCCTCAGGGCCAACCCGCAAGCAATTCCCATCCCGTGGGCATCCACGGCCCAGTGTGCGCCATCGACTCGATGACCCGGCGTGAAGCTGGCGAAATCCTGACGGCAAGCGCGCTCCAATGCAAACCCTTCGACGTCCACCACCTTTGCAACCAGCCCCGCCAGGCTCAAAACCGCTTCACGTGCTTCGACCTGCTCCTTCAAACATGCGGCCAGCAACACATCGACCCGGGCCGCAGACCCCGCCGACGGGCCGCGCACCTGAAAGTCGATGGCGACGTCGTCCAAAGGGTAAGGAATGTACTGGTCGGCTTCCATCTGAATCATCCAGGCCATTTCGTCGTCACTGAGCCCTGCTTCCATTTCGATTACCCGCGTGATGACTGAAGGCCCCGCCACGGCGACCGCCGCCAGCCGGGAGGAGGTGCGCAAACGCGATAACGCCTGGTGAAGCACCTGCCCGATGCCTTCAAGGTCCACAAGCGTGCCGTCGACGACCGCCTGGGCCGGCAGGCCCTGCACGGCAAAGCTTTCGACGGTATACACGCCGCCCGAGTGGCTGAGTTCTATCAGCTTGATCCCGGTTTCATTGATGTCGACGCCAAGGACGCTGTCGACTTTTCGCCTGAAAATTCCCTTTCTCATAAAACTCCCCAAAACTTTGTCTGTCATACCGCCTGACTGACGCTGGCGATGTGCATTTGGTCGACTCTTTTGAGCCTCGCGAATGACGCCTCAGGCCGAAAATGCTTTAATGCCCAGCGTTTTTTCCCGCTTTTATCTGCCGCTCGGGTCGATCCATCGTTTGCCATGCATGCCCCGACGCCTAACTCATTCTTTTCTCTGGAAATCCAAAAGCCTTGATTCGTCTGCTGAAGTTTTTCGGGTACTCCATTGTCGCGATCGTGTGCGGGCTGCTGCTCGTGCTCAGCGGTGCATACCTCTACCTTAGTCCGGGTTTGCCGTCCGTAGAGGCACTCAGAAGTATCCAGTTGCAGATTCCTTTGCGGGTCTACAGCAGCGACGAAAAACTCATCGCGGAGTTCGGCGAAATGCGCCGCACCCCGATTCATTTCGCCGATATTCCGCCCAACTTCATCAATGCCCTGCTCTCGGCTGAAGACGATAATTTTGCCAATCACTATGGCGTTGACCCGAGCAGCCTGGTGCGTGCGGCCACTCAGTTGGTAAAAAGCGGACACATTCAATCCGGCGGCAGCACCATCACCATGCAGGTGGCGAAGAACTTCTTCCTCACCAGCGAGCGCAGTTTTTCGCGTAAAGCCACCGAGATCCTGCTGGCGCTGCAAATTGAACGCCAGCTGACCAAGGACGAAATCCTTGAGCTGTACGTGAACAAAATCTACCTGGGCAACCGTGCCTACGGGATTGAAGCGGCGTCCCAGGTTTACTACGGCAAGTCGATTCGTGACGCGAGCCTGGCGCAGATGGCAATGATTGCCGGCCTGCCCAAGGCGCCTTCGCGTTTCAACCCGCTGGCCAACCCGGCGCGCAGCAAAGAGCGTCGCGACTGGATCCTGGGCCGCATGTTCAAGCTGGGTAAAATCGACCAGGCCGCCTATGAAGCCGCCGTGGCTGAGCCGTTGAACGCCAGCTACCACGTACAAACACCGGAAGTGAACGCGCCGTACATTGCTGAAATGGCCCGCGCCGAGATGGTCGGCCGTTATGGCAGCGAGGCCTACACCGAAGGCTTCCGCGTGACGACTACCGTTCCAAGCAATCTGCAGGACATCGCCAATAACGCGGTGCATTCCGGCCTTATCGCCTACGACCAGCGCCACGGTTATCGCGGCCCTGAATCCCGCTTGCCGGGCAAGACCATGAGCGCCTGGACCACCGAGCTGGGCAAACAGCGCCCGATCAGCGGCCTGGAGCCGGCCATCGTCACCCAGGTGAAGAAAGACGGCGTGCAGGTGCTCACCCGTACCGGCGAAGCGCTTGTGCCGTGGGACAGCATGAAGTGGGCACGCCCTTTCCTGAACACCAACAGCATGGGCGCGATGCCCAAGCAGCCGTCGGACGTGGCGCAGGTGGGCGATTTGATCCGCGTGCAACGCCAGAAAGACGACAGCCTGAAATTCAGCCAGGTACCCCTGGCCCAAGGCGCGCTGGTGTCGCTTGACCCGCAAAATGGTGCGATTCGCGCGCTGGTCGGCGGCTTTGCCTTCGAGCAGAGCAACTACAACCGCGCCACCCAGGCCAAGCGCCAGCCGGGTTCGAGCTTCAAGCCATTCGTCTACAGCGCCGCCCTGGACAACGGCTACACCGCCGCAAGCCTGGTCAACGACGCCCCAATCGTGTTTGTCGACGAGTACCTGGACAAGGTCTGGCGCCCGAAGAACGACACCAACACGTTCCTAGGCCCGATCCGTATCCGCGAGGCGCTGTACAAGTCGCGTAACCTGGTGTCGATCCGCCTGCTGCAGGCGATGGGCGTAGGCAAGACCATCGACTACATGACGCGCTTCGGCTTCGCCAAGTCGGACCTGCCGCCGAACCTGTCGCTGGCCCTTGGCACCGCGACCCTCACGCCAATGGAAATCGCCACGGGCTGGAGCACCTTTGCCAACGGCGGTTACAAGATTTCGCCGTACTTGATCGACAAAATCGAAAGCCGCAACGGCGACACGCTGTTCACCGCCAACCCGCCACGTGTGCCGGGCGACGTGGTCAACGGCCAGGCAGCGCCTGATGGCATTGCGGCACCGACCAACGGCGGCATCACCATTGAGCCGACGCCGGGCACAGTGCCAGCCACCAACGCCAATCCCACTGCACCCGCCGAGCCACAGGCGCCTGCGGTGGCTGAACGGATTGTGGATGGTCGCACCACGTATATCCTCAACAGCATTCTTGAAGACGTGATCAAGAAAGGCACCGGCCGTCGCGCACTGGCGCTGGGCCGCGCGGATATCGCGGGTAAAACCGGTACAACCAACGAGTCCAAGGACGCCTGGTTTTCCGGTTACAACGGCGACTACGTGACCACCGTGTGGACCGGCTACGACCAGCCGGAAAGCCTCGGCCGCCGCGAGTTTGGTGGCACCGTCGCGTTGCCGATCTGGATGAGCTACATGGGCGCAGCCTTGAAAGACAAGCCGCTGCACACCCAGCCGGAGCCAGAAGGCATCCTCAGCCTGCGCATCGACCCGGTGAGTGGCCGTGCGGCGTCACCTAGCACGCCGAATGCGTACTTTGAGCTGTTCAAGAGCGAAGACACGCCGCCGTCTGTCAACGAGCTGGGCAATGGCGTCGCACCGGGCAGCCCGCTGCCAGCAGATGAGGCCGCGCCGATCGACCTCTTCTAACCCAGGATCTTTGATCTGATAAAGATCCAATGTGGGAGCGGGCTTGCTCGCGAAAGCGGCAGATCAGTCAATATTTCCGGTGACTGACACACCGCTTTCGCGAGCAAGCCCGCTCCCACATTTGGATCTGCGCAAGCCTTAAGCTTTGCGCCACACAACAAAAAGCCCCGACTCGTGAGAGCCGGGGCTTTTTGTTGGTGCGCTACAACGGCTTAGCCGTTGAACACATCATCCACGCTTTGCAGCGGGTAGTGCTTTGGATACGGCAGGGTGGCCACGCCGGTCTCGATGGCGGCTTTGGCCACGGCATCGGAGATCAGGGTGATCAGGCGCTTATCCATTGGTTTCGGGATGATGTACTCACGACCGAATTCCAGCTTGCCGCCACCGTAGGCATCGCACACGTCCTGAGGCACTGGCAGTTTGGCCAGTTCACGCAGGGCGTTGGCGGCAGCCACTTTCATCTCTTCGTTGATGCGCTTGGCGCGAACGTCCAGGGCGCCACGGAAGATGAACGGGAAGCCCAGCACGTTGTTGACCTGGTTCGGGTAGTCCGAACGGCCGGTGGCCATGATCACGTCGCTACGGGTGGCGTGGGCCAGTTCCGGAGAGATTTCTGGATCAGGGTTGGAGCAGGCGAACACGATCGGGTTGGCCGCCATGGTTTTCAGGCCTTCGGCGCTCAGCAGGTTCGGGCCGGACAGGCCGACGAACACGTCTGCACCGTCAAGGGCGTCAGCCAGGGTGCGCTTGGAAGACGGATGGGCAAACATCGCCTTGTACTGGTTCAGGTCGGTACGCTCGGACTGGATCACGCCCTTGCTGTCGACCATGTAGATGTTTTCAAGCCGGGCGCCCATGCTCACGATCAGCTTCATGCAGGAGATGGCCGCAGCGCCAGCGCCCAGGCAGACGATCTTGGCTTCAGCCAGGGTTTTGCCAGCGATTTCCAGGGCGTTGATCATGCCGGCCGCAGTCACGATTGCGGTGCCGTGCTGGTCATCGTGGAATACCGGGATGTCGCACTGCTCGATCAGGGCCTTTTCGATCTCAAAGCACTCAGGTGCCTTGATGTCTTCCAGGTTGATGCCACCGAAGGTGATGGAAATGCGTTTGACGGTATCGATGAAAGCTTGCGGGCTCTCGGAATCGACTTCGATGTCGAAAACGTCGATGCCGGCAAAGCGCTTGAACAACACGCCCTTACCTTCCATGACGGGCTTGGACGCCAATGGGCCGAGGTTGCCCAGGCCGAGAATCGCGGTGCCATCGGAAATCACTGCAACCAGGTTGCCCTTGCCGGTGTACTTGTACGCCAGTTCAGGGTCGCGGGCGATTTCACGTACGGGCTCGGCAACGCCAGGGCTGTAGGCCAGCGACAGGTCGCGAGCGGTGGCAGTGGCTTTGGTGAGCTCTACGCTCAGCTTTCCTGGACGAGGATGGGCATGATATTCGAGAGCGGCAGTTTTCAAATCAGACATATCGGCATTCCGCTTTTACTGTTGGTCGACGGACCGCCGAGGATACGCGTGTCGCAAAGTCCCTACAAGACTGGGCAGTCACAGGTGTCAAGGGCCCTGCGCTACGACTTTTGGTGCAGAGCCACGGGATACAAGGGCTCAACTGTTCACAATTGCCTTAAAAAATGTCTACAATTTTTTATTGAAAAGCGGCTTTTTTGATTTGCGACCAAATCGCAGGTACAAAAAAGGCGTCCACAAGGGACGCCTTTTTCATCAGCTTGCAAAAGCCCGGAGGGCTTTTGAGCCTTACTCTGCTGCAGTAGGTGCAGCAGGTTTTTTGCCGAAAGTACCGAAACGATCAGCAAAGCGCTGCACACGGCCGCCGGTGTCCAGAGTTTTCTGCTTACCGGTGTAGAACGGGTGGCACTCGTTGCATACGTCAGTACCCAGTGGCTTGCACAGGTTCGAACGGGTCTGGAACTTGTTGCCGCAGCTGCAAGTGACGTCGATGACTTCGTACGCTGGATGGATATCGGCTTTCATGGCACTTCCTCAGGCTAGCGTGCCGCCACTCGACACTATTGTCGAATACCGCACGTAATTAGGCCGCGGATTCTACCAGACCTTTGCAATCACGCAAGCGGCGCTTCCAGCTGTTTTCCCACATATAAGCCCCTTTCATCAGAAAAACCTCTGACACACTACATATCCCCTGTGGGAGCGGGCTTGCTCGCGAAAGCAGTGTTTCAGTCGCCGAAAATAGTGACTGATTGACCGTATTCGCGAGCAAGCCCGCTCCCACAGGGGATAGCATTGATCTGAGAATCTGATTCCAACACCACAGACGGGACACCTCCACCGCAGGTCTGCTAGGCTCCCGCCCCTGCACCATCGCCCGCCTTTATAGATGAGACCCCGCGTGCCCGACGCCATTTTGCGCCTAGCCCTGCCCTCGCCCCTGCGCCGCTTGTTCGATTACCGTGCCCCGGCGGGCGTGTTGCGCGAGCAGTTGCAGCCCGGCATGCGTGTGCGCGTGCCGTTCGGCCGTCGGGAAATGATCGGCATTTTGGTCGAAGTCGCCGATCACAGCGAAGTCCCGGCGGAAAAGCTCAAGCCGGCGCTGGCGATCCTCGACGCGACGCCGCCGCTGCCGCCCCCACTGTTCAAGCTGTGCCTGTGGACCGCCCAGTATTACCAGCACAGCCTGGGCGACACCCTGAGTTGGGCGCTGCCGGTGCTGCTGCGCCAGGGCGAGCTGGCCGAGGCGCGCCAGGAACGGTTCTGGTCCGCCGTGCCGGGCTTTCGCCTCGACGACCCGCGCATCGCCCGCGCCCCGCGCCAGCGTGAGGCCCTGGCAACTCTGGCCCAGCACCCCCATGGCGTGGCCCATCAGCTATTGAGCAAGCTGATGCTGAGCAAAGACAGCCTCGACCTGTTACTCGCCAAAGGCCTGGTGCAGGTGGAAATCCGCAAGCACGCACCGGACCCACGCCACGAACACTGGCTGGCCCAGCCCGAATTGCCGCTGAACCCCGAGCAACGCGCGGCTTACGAGGCCATTCGCGCCGGTTTCGACAGTTTCCACGCGTTCCTGCTGGCGGGCGTCACCGGCAGTGGCAAGACCGAAGTTTATTTACAACTGATTCGCGAAACCCTGCAGGCCGGTAAACAGGCGCTGGTGCTGATCCCCGAGATCAACCTCGGCCCGCAAACCCTGGCGCGTTTCGAACAGCGCTTTAACGCGCGCATCGCCTTGGTGCATTCGGCGGTCAATGACCGTGAACGCCTGGAATCCTGGCTGGCGGCGCGCGATGGCGAGGCCGACATTATTATCGGCACCCGTTCGGCGCTGTTCACCCCGATGAAAAATCCCGGGCTGATCATCATCGACGAAGAGCACGACGGCTCGTATAAACAGCAGGAAGGCCTGCGCTATCACGCCCGCGACCTGGCGCTGGTGCGCGCGCGCCAGGAAGACATCCCGATTGTGCTGGGGTCGGCCACGCCCTCACTGGAAAGCCTGCATAACGCCTACACCGGGCGCTATGGCCTGCTGCGCCTGAACGAGCGTGCCGGCGGCGCCAAACAACCGCGTTTCCTGCGCCTGGATGTAAAAAGCCGTCCGCTGGACAGCGGTATTTCCGGGCCGATGCAACAGGCCATCGGCCAAACCCTCGCCGCCGGCCAGCAAGTGCTGGTGTTTCTCAACCGCCGGGGTTTTGCGCCGACGCTGCTGTGCCATGACTGCGGCTGGATGTCGGAGTGCGAGCGCTGCGATGCGCGCATGACCGTGCACCAGCGCCACGGCGAGTTGCGCTGCCACCATTGCGGCCATGTGGAGCGGGTGCCGCGCCATTGCCCGCAATGCGGCAAGGTCGATTTGCGCCCCGTAGGCGCGGGCACCGAGCGCGCCGAAGAACGCCTGGGTATCTTGTTCCCGGATTACCCGGTGCTGCGGGTCGATCGCGACAGCACCTCGCGCAAAGACGCGATGAACCAGTTGTTCGCCACCATCCAGAAAGGCCAGCCGTGCATTCTGGTGGGCACGCAGATGCTTGCCAAAGGGCACCATTTTCCACGGGTGACGCTGGTGTCGATTCTGGATGCCGACGGCGGCTTGTTTTCCGGTGATTTCCGCGCCAGTGAGCGCATGGCGCAGCTGATCGTGCAGGTCGCAGGCCGCGCCGGGCGTGCCGAAGAGCCGGGCCGAGTGATTATCCAGACGCACCTGGCCGACCACCCGCTGCTGATTCAGCTCACAGAGCAAGGTTACTTTGCCTTCGCCGAACAAGCCTTGAGCGAACGTCGCTCTGCTGGTTTGCCGCCCTTTTCCCACTTGGCACTGCTGCGCGCCGAAGCCCATAAACCCGGGCAGGCCGAAGGTTTTCTGGATGAGGCATGCAGCGCCGCCGAACGTTTATTGGGTGAACTGGGCCTGACCGGCATCGAATTGCTCGGCCCGGTGCCTGCACCCATGGAGCGCCGCGCCGGGCGTTATCGCGCTCAGCTACTCTTGCAGGCCACCTCCCGCGCGCCGCTGCACCGGCTATTAAGTAGCTGGTTGCTTGCGCTGGAGCAAATGCCGGGCGGGCGACAAGTGCGATGGTCACTGGATGTGGACCCGGTGGATTTGTACTGATCATTAAATTGCCATCGCAGGCAAGCCAGCGCCCACATTTTGAAATGTAAACACCCTTAAATGTGGGAGCGGGCTTGCCCGCGATGAGGCCCGCAGGTCCGCCATCTGGTCTGAACGGTTGGCAAGCCCGCCCTCCCCACGGATAATGCCCAGTTTTTCCACCTGCGCATCGCGCGCCGCCGCTTGCGGTCGAAAGAGAACACCATGAAAGACACCATTCGCCAGCTGATCCAACAAGCCATCACCCAACTCGTCAACGAAGGTGTGTTGCCTGAAGGCCTGACGCCGGCGATCCAGGTGGAAAACACTCGCGACAAGACTCACGGCGACTTCGCCAGCAACATCGCGATGATGCTGTCCAAGCCTGCTGGCATGAAACCACGCGACCTGGCGGAAAAAATCATCGCCGCGCTGCCTGCCGACGAGAGCGTTACCAAAGCCGAAATCGCCGGCCCGGGGTTTATCAACTTCTTCCAGAACACCCAGGCCCTTGCGTCGCGCCTGGACGCCGCCCTGGCCGATGCCAGGATCGGCGCACGCAAGTCGGGTGACGCACAACGGGTGGTCGTCGACCTGTCGGCGCCCAACCTGGCCAAAGAAATGCACGTGGGCCACCTGCGTTCGACCATCATTGGCGATGGCGTGGCCCGCGTGCTGGAATTCCTCGGCGACACCGTCATCCGTCAGAACCACGTGGGCGACTGGGGCACCCAGTTCGGCATGCTGATGGCCTACCTGCAAGAAAACCCGATCACCAGCAACGAGCTGGCGGACCTGGAAAACTTCTACCGCGCCGCGAAGAAGCGCTTCGACGAATCCGAAGAATTTGCCGACCGCGCCCGTGGCCTGGTGGTCAAGCTGCAAGCCGGCGACGAGGAATGCCTGGAGCTGTGGGGTCGCTTCCGCGAAATATCCCTGTCTCACTGCCAGGAAATCTACGAACTGCTCAACGTTAAATTGACCATGGCCGACGTAATGGGCGAAAGCGCCTACAACGACGACCTGGTCAACGTGGTCAACGACCTCAAGGCCAAGGGCCTGCTGGTGGAGAGCAACGGCGCGCAGTGCGTGTTCCTCGAAGAATTCAAGACTGCCGACGGCGAGCCGCTGCCGGTGATCATCGTCAAGGCCGATGGCGGCTACCTCTACGCCACCACTGACCTGGCGGCCGTGCGCTACCGCAGTGGCGTGCTGAAGGCGGACCGTGCGCTGTATTTCGTCGATCAGCGCCAGGCCTTGCACTTCCAGCAAGTGTTCGAAGTGGCGCGCCGCGCCGGTTTCGTCACTCACCCGATGCACATGGAACACATGGGCTTTGGCACCATGAACGGCGCCGATGGCCGCCCGTTCAAAACCCGCGACGGCGGCACCGTGAAGCTGATCGACCTGCTGACCGAAGCCCAGGACCGCGCCTACAGCCTGGTGAAGGAAAAGAACCCGGAGCTGGCCGAGGCCGACCTGCGTAACATCGCTCGCGTGGTGGGGATTGGCGCGGTGAAATACGCTGACCTGTCCAAGCACCGCACCAGCGACTACAGCTTCAACTTCGATCTGATGCTCAACTTTGAAGGCAACACCGCGCCGTACCTGTTGTATGCCTACACCCGCGTGGCCGGTGTGTTCCGCAAGCTGGGCAAGGACTTCAGCGAAGTTGAAGGCCAGATCAACCTGCAAGCCCCGCATGAACAGGAACTGGCGGCCAAACTGGCGCAGTTCGGCGAAGTGCTGAACAGCGTCAGCGAGAAAGGCACGCCGCATATCCTCTGCACCTATTTGTACGAAGTCGCGGGCCTGTTCTCCAGCTTCTACGAGAACTGCCCGATCCTCACTGCCGACGACGAAGCTCAAAAGCACAGTCGTCTGCGCCTCGCCGCACTGGCTGGACGGACCCTCAAGCAAGGCCTGGAATTGTTAGGCCTGGAAACCCTGGAGCGTATGTAAGTTGGCTGCCAAGAAAAAACCTGCACCTAAGCGCGGCGCCAGCCGCTACCAGGCCCCGGCGAAAAAACCGATTCCGGGCTGGTTGTGGATGGCCATCGGCCTGGCGGTCGGTGCGTTTGTCGTGATCCTGATGAAGCTGGAGCCGGGCAAAGGCGATGACGTCAAACGCGTCAAGCAAGAGCAGCAGAAAGCCACGAAAATGGCTGAAGCCAACAAGACGCCGCCAAGCCCGACCGCCCCCGTGAAGCCGAAATACGACTTCTACACGCTGCTGCCGGAATCGGAAGTGATCGTGCCGCCTGACGCCGTGCCGGAGAAAACCCTGCCGACGCCACAAGTGCCGACCACCCCGGTGACGCCAGCGGAAGCGGCGAAAATCGACACCGCGCGTGCGCAAGCGGCTTTGGCCGGGATCACCCCGCCGCCACCGCCGCCGGTAGCCACTACCAAGGCAGCGCCGGTGACCAAGTTCTTCCTGCAGGCGGGCTCGTTCCCGAAACAGGCGGACGCGGACCGTGTGCGTGCGCAGATCATTTTGCTGGGCCAGGCGGTGACGGTTGAGTCTGGCACGGTGAAAGATGCGACCTGGTATCGCGTGTTGGTGGGGCCGTTCAGCAACCGTGAACAGCTGACCGTGGCGCAGAAGCAATTGGCGGGTGCAGGGTTTAGCAACCTGTTATTACAACAACGCCAGAGCCGCTGATTCACAGTCAACAGTGATCAAAATGTGGGAGCGGGCGTGCTCGCGAATGCGGTAGATCAGTCAGTATTTTCGGCGACTGACACACCGCATTCGCGAGCAAGCCCGCTCCCACATTTGATTTCCAGCGCTCTCAGGACCGAGTCTGATGCACAAACGCCACTCGTCCCCCCTACTGTCCTACAGTTGAAATCCCCCCCACCACCCCCATATCTGTTTCCATCAGGGCATTTTCGCCCCGCTGCGTGGAGACTCTCCCCTTGACCACCATCGTTTCAGTACGTCGCCACGGCAAAGTCGTCATGGGCGGCGACGGCCAGGTTTCTCTTGGCAACACCGTGATGAAAGGCAACGCGAAAAAAGTTCGTCGCCTGTACCACGGCCAGGTTCTCGCGGGTTTTGCCGGCGCTACCGCCGACGCCTTCACCCTCTTTGAGCGTTTCGAGGGCCAGCTGGAAAAACACCAGGGCCACCTTGTACGCGCCGCGGTCGAACTCGCCAAAGAATGGCGCACCGACCGTTCCCTCAGCCGTCTGGAAGCTATGCTTGCAGTGGCCAACAAAGACGCTTCCCTGATCATTACCGGCAACGGCGATGTGGTTGAACCGGAAAACGGCTTGATCGCCATGGGTTCCGGCGGTGGTTATGCACAAGCAGCCGCCAGCGCACTGTTGAAGAAAACCGACCTGTCGGCCCGGGAAATCGTTGAGACTGCCCTTGGCATCGCTGGCGATATTTGCGTGTTCACCAACCACAATCTGACCATTGAGGAGCAGGACCTCGCCGAGTAAGCCGTAGGCTTATTCCGCTTGAGGCCGCCAAAAACTATGTCCATGACTCCCCGCGAAATCGTCCATGAACTTAATCGCCATATCATCGGCCAGGACGATGCCAAGCGTGCCGTTGCCATTGCGCTGCGTAACCGCTGGCGCCGGATGCAACTGCCGGAAGAACTGCGCGTTGAAGTAACGCCCAAGAACATCCTGATGATCGGCCCGACCGGTGTCGGTAAAACCGAAATCGCCCGGCGCCTGGCCAAATTGGCCAACGCACCGTTCATCAAAGTCGAAGCCACCAAGTTCACCGAAGTGGGCTACGTGGGCCGCGACGTCGAGTCGATCATTCGCGACCTCGCCGACGCTGCCTTGAAACTGCTGCGCGAACAGGAAATGACCAAGGTCAGCCACCGCGCTGAAGACGCCGCCGAAGACCGCATCCTCGACGCCCTGCTGCCACCGGCGCGCATGGGTTTCAACGAAGACGCCGCACCGGCCTCGGATTCCAACACCCGCCAGCTGTTCCGCAAGCGCCTGCGCGAAGGCCAGCTGGATGACAAGGAAATCGAGATCGAAGTGGCCGAGGTGTCCGGCGTCGATATCTCCGCGCCGCCTGGCATGGAAGAAATGACCAGCCAGTTGCAGAACCTGTTCGCCAACATGGGCAAGGGCAAGAAGAAAAGCCGCAAGCTCAAGGTCAAGGAAGCGCTGAAACTGGTGCGCGACGAAGAAGCCGGGCGCCTGGTGAATGAGGAAGAACTCAAGGCCAAGGCCCTGGAAGCAGTTGAGCAGCATGGCATCGTGTTTATCGATGAGATCGACAAAGTGGCCAAGCGCGGCAATTCCGGCGGCGTTGATGTGTCCCGCGAAGGCGTGCAGCGCGACCTGCTGCCGCTGATCGAAGGCTGCACCGTGAACACCAAGCTGGGCATGGTCAAGACCGACCACATCCTGTTTATCGCCTCCGGTGCGTTCCACCTGAGCAAGCCAAGCGACCTGGTGCCGGAGCTGCAAGGCCGTCTGCCGATTCGCGTGGAACTCAAGGCGCTGACCCCGGGCGACTTCGAGCGCATCCTCAGCGAGCCGCACGCCTCGCTCACCGAACAGTACCGTGAGCTGTTGAAAACCGAAGGCCTGGCCATCGAGTTTTTGCCGGACGGTATCAAACGTCTGGCGGAGATTGCCTGGCAGGTCAACGAGAAGACCGAGAACATCGGTGCGCGTCGTCTGCACACGCTGCTTGAGCGCTTGCTCGAGGAAGTGTCCTTCAGCGCTGGCGACATGGCCGGCGCGCAGAATGGCGAAGCGATCAAGATCGATGCTGAGTACGTGAACGGCCACCTGGGCGAATTGGCGCAGAACGAAGATCTGTCTCGTTATATCCTGTAGGTCTCACGCAGGACCGCTTTGCTTTAAATGTGGGAGCGGGCTTGCTCGCGAATGCGGTGTATCAGTCAGCCCATCTGATACTGACACACCGCATTCGCGAGCAAGCCCGCTCCCACAGTTTTAAGCCGGTTCCTTCAGGATCATTTTCGGGCGGGTCTCCCATGTCGAAATTTCCCACAGCCGTAAACCTGCACAAAACCTCCAACACCCTCGGCCTCACCTACGGGCCCGATGAAACCTACCAGCTCCCCGCCGAACTGCTGCGCACCCACTCCCCTTCCGCCGAGGTCCAGGGCCACGGCAAACCGATCCTGCAATTCGGCAAGCTCAACGTCCGCTTGACCAAGATAGAACCGGCCGGTCAGTACGCACTGAAATTGACCTTCGACGACGGGCATGACAGCGGCCTGTTCACCTGGGACTACCTCTACCAATTGGCCGTGCGTCAGGACGCGCTGTGGGCCGACTACCTGGCCGAACTCAAGGCCGCCGGTAAAACCCGCGACCCGAGCCAGTCGGTCGTGCGGCTGATGCTCTAGTCAGGGCTTCTCGCTCTTTAGAGGGCATTTTCTAATTTCATCTGCTTGAATGCCCCTTGCCGTGGCCAACGATTGGCCCGCTTGCGAAAAAAATTAAACTCGGGTAACCAATGGAACTGGCAAGTTCCCTGCATTTGACGATGCGGTATTAACGGTCACCCGAGTTGCAGTACCTGGCTTGTGTTGTGTATCGAAATTAGGGGTGCACAGCGGTACCCGGTACTCGTCTTTCGGACAATGGAGCGTCGTAGATGAGTAACAAGAATAACGATGACTTGAAACGCCAGGCCTCGGAAAACACCCTGGGGCTGAACCCGATCATCGCGTTACGAAAAAAGGATTTGCTCGCTTCGGCGAAGATGGTGCTGACCCAAGCCATCAAACAACCGCTGCACAGCGTCAAGCACGTCGCCCACTTTGGCGTCGAGTTGAAGAATGTGATGTTCGGCAAATCACAGCTGGTGCCCGAGGGCGACGACCGTCGCTTCCAGGACCCGGCGTGGAGCCAGAACCCGCTCTACAAACGCTATTTGCAAACCTATCTGGCGTGGCGCAAGGAACTGCACGACTGGATCGGCGACAGCAACCTGTCGGCACAGGACATCAGCCGCGGCCACTTCGTGATCAACCTGATGACCGAAGCCATGGCCCCCACCAACAGCGCGGCCAACCCGGCGGCGGTCAAACGCTTCTTTGAAACCGGCGGCAAAAGTTTGCTCGACGGCCTCTCTCATCTGGCCAAGGACATGGTGCACAACGGCGGCATGCCGAGCCAGGTCAACATGGGCGCCTTTGAAGTCGGCAAAAGCCTGGGCACCACCGAAGGCGCCGTGGTGTTTCGCAACGACGTGCTGGAGCTGATCCAGTACAAGCCGATCACCGAGCAAGTGCACGAGCGCCCCTTGCTGGTGGTGCCGCCGCAGATCAACAAATTCTATGTATTCGACCTGAGCCCGGAAAAGAGCCTGGCGCGCTTTTGCCTGCGCAATGGCCAGCAAACGTTCATCGTCAGTTGGCGCAACCCGACCAAGGCCCAGCGCGAGTGGGGCCTGTCGACCTATATCGAGGCGCTGAAAGAAGCGGTGGATGTGGTCACGGCGATTACCGGCAGCAAAGACATCAACATGCTCGGCGCCTGCTCCGGCGGTATCACCTGTACCGCACTGCTGGGGCACTACGCGGCAATCGGCGAGAAAAAGGTCAACGCCCTGACCCTGCTGGTGAGCGTGCTGGACACGACGCTGGACACTCAGGTGGCGCTGTTCGTCGACGAGCAGACCCTGGAAGCCGCCAAGCGCCATTCTTACCAGGCGGGCGTACTCGAAGGCCGCGACATGGCGAAGGTGTTCGCCTGGATGCGCCCCAATGACTTGATCTGGAACTACTGGGTCAACAACTACCTGCTGGGCAACGAGCCGCCGGTGTTTGACATCCTGTTCTGGAACAACGACACCACGCGCCTTCCGGCCGCGTTCCATGGCGACCTGATCGAGCTGTTCAAGAACAACCCGCTGGTACGCGCCAACGCGCTGGAAGTGTGCGGCACGCCGATCGATCTCAAGCAGGTCACGGCCGATATCTATTCACTGGCCGGCACCAACGACCACATCACGCCCTGGCAGTCTTGCTACAAATCGGCGCAATTGTTTGGCGGCAAGGTGGAGTTTGTGTTGTCCAGCAGCGGGCATATCCAGAGCATCCTCAACCCGCCGGGCAACCCCAAGGCACGTTATCAGACCAGCGACAGCCTGGCGGCGAAGCCGTTGGACTGGCAGGAGAATGCCACCAAGCACACCGACTCGTGGTGGCTGCACTGGCAAGTGTGGCAGGCGGAGCGAGCGGGCAAGTTGAAGAAAGCACCTACGAGCTTGGGTAATAAAACCTATACCGCCGGTGAGGCGGCGCCGGGTACATACGTTCACGAAAGGTAGGCTGGAATGAGATCAAATGTGGGAGCTGGCTTGCCTGCGATTGCGGTGGGTCAGCTGGAAAATGAGCTAACTGACAGATTGCTATCGCAGGCAAGCCAGCTCCCACATAAACCGTGTTCCCGCAGGGAAATAGTGCGCCATTTCGCAGGGTAAGCCCATGCCGCAACCGTTCATCTTCCGTACCATCGACCTGGATGGCCAGACCCTCCGCACGGCGGTACGCCCGGGCAAGCCTCATTTAACGCCGCTGCTGATCTTCAATGGCATCGGCGCCAACCTTGAGCTGGTGTTTCCGTTCGTCCAGGCACTGGACCCGGACCTGGAAGTGATCGCCTTCGATGTGCCGGGCGTGGGCGGTTCCTCGACGCCCAACCGACCCTATCGATTCCCCGGTCTGGCCAAACTCACCGCGCGCATGCTCGATTACCTGGACTACGGCCAGGTGAATGCGGTGGGCGTGTCGTGGGGCGGCGCGCTGGCGCAGCAGTTTGCCTACGACTACCCGGAACGCTGCAAAAAACTCATCCTGGCGGCCACGGCGGCCGGTGCGGTGATGGTGCCGGGCAAGCCGAAAGTGCTGTGGCTGATGGCGAGCCCCCGCCGCTACATCCAGCCGTCCCACGTGGTGCGCATTGCGCCGATGATTTATGGCGGCTCGTTCCGCCGTGACTCGAAACTTGCCGCCGAACACGCCAGCAAAGTGCGCTCGGCGGGCAAGCTGGGTTACTACTGGCAGCTGTTCGCCGGGCTGGGCTGGACCAGCATCCACTGGCTGCACAAGATCCGTCAGCCAACCCTGGTGCTGGCCGGGGACGACGACCCGCTGATCCCGCTGATCAACATGCGCATGCTCGCCTGGCGCATTCCCAACGCGCAGTTGCACATCATCGATGACGGCCACCTGTTCCTGATCACTCGGGCCGAGGCTGTGGCGCCGATCATCATGAAGTTTCTCGAGGAGGAGCGCCTGCGCGCGGTGATTCACCCGCGACCCGCGTTGTAGAGGTTCAGGGTCAGGATGACCCACCGCGCAACTCTGGCAAAACCGACTATGGTTCTGGATTGGCGTGCCCGTTGATGGCTTGACGAAGGAGTGTTGGCTCATGCGAGAAAGACCCGTGACGAACCCGGCGCCCACCCCTGCCGCGTTCATCAATGCGCAAAACGCGATCACCGGCCTGCGGGGTCGGGACTTGCTGTCGACCCTGCGCAGCGTCGCCGCCCACAGCCTGCGCAACCCGGTGCACACTGCCCGTCACGCCTTGGCGCTCGGCGGCCAATTGGGCCGCGTACTGCTGGGCGAAACCGTGCATGAACCCAACCCCAGCGACGGCCGCTTCAGAGACCCGACGTGGGCACTCAACCCGCTGTACCGCCGCAGTCTGCAGGCGTATTTAAGCTGGCAGAAACAAACGCGGCACTGGATCGACGACAGCACCCTCAACGCGGATGACCGGGCCCGCGCGCAGTTTGCTTTCTCGTTGCTCAACGATGCGGTGTCGCCGTCCAATACCCTGCTCAACCCGCTGGCGATCAAGGAACTGCTCAACTCGGGCGGCAACAGCGTGGTGCGCGGCGTCAGCAACTTGTTTGATGACCTGCTGCACAACAACGGCCTGCCACGCCAGGTCAGCAAGCACGCGTTTGAAGTCGGCAAGACGGTGGCGACTACGCCAGGCTCGGTGGTGTTTCGCAACGAGTTGCTGGAACTGATCCAGTACAAGCCCATGAGCGAAAAACAGTACGCCAAGCCACTGCTGATCGTGCCGCCGCAAATCAACAAGTACTACATTTTTGACCTGAGCCCGGCCAACAGCTTTGTGCAGTACGCACTCAAGAATGGCCTGCAGACGTTTATGGTCAGCTGGCGCAACCCGGACGTGCGTCACCGCGAATGGGGCCTGTCCACTTATGTGGCAGCGCTGGAAGAAGCGCTCAACGTGTGCCGGGCAATTACCGGAGCCCGTGAGGTCAACCTGATGGGCGCCTGCGCCGGCGGCCTGACCATCGCCGCGCTGCAGGGTCATTTGCAGGCCAAGCGCCAACTGCGGCGCGTCTCCAGCGCCAGCTATCTGGTAAGCCTGCTGGACAGCCAGATCGACAGCCCGGCCACGCTGTTCGCCGATGAGCAAACCCTCGAATCCGCCAAGCGCCGGTCTTATCAGCAAGGCGTGCTGGACGGTCGCGACATGGCCAAGGTGTTCGCCTGGATGCGCCCCAATGACCTGATCTGGAATTACTGGATCAACAACTACCTGCTGGGCAAGGAGCCGCCGGCCTTCGACATCCTGTACTGGAACAACGACAACACGCGCCTGCCCGCCGCACTGCATGGCGACTTGCTGGACTTCTTCAAGCACAACCCGCTGAGCCATCCCGGCGGCCTGGAGGTGTGCGGCACGCCTATCGATTTGCAGAAGGTCACGGTGGACAGCTTCAGCGTGGCCGGGATCAACGACCACATCACGCCGTGGGACGCGGTGTATCGCTCCACCCAACTGCTGGGCGGTGAGAAGCGCTTCGTGCTGTCCAACAGCGGCCATGTGCAGAGCATTCTCAACCCGCCGGGCAACCCCAAGGCCAACTACGTCGAAAACCCCAGGCTGAGCAGCGACCCGCGCGCCTGGTATTACGACGCCAGCCACGTCGAGGGCAGTTGGTGGCCGCAATGGCTGGCGTGGATTCAACAGCGCTCGGGCACGCAACGCGAAACCCTCACCGCACTGGGCAACCAGAACTACCCACCGATGGAAGCGGCGCCGGGCACGTATGTGCGGGTGCGCTGAGCTCAACGATCACATTAAGAAGACTGGATGAAGACCCGCGACCGAATCCTTGAATGTGCCCTGCAGTTGTTCAACCACAAGGGCGAACCGAACGTGTCGACCATGGAGGTGGCCAATGAAATGGGGATCAGCCCCGGCAACCTTTACTACCACTTCCATGGCAAGGAGCCGCTGGTGCTCGGCTTGTTCGAGCGCTTTCAGTGTGAACTGGCGCCGCTGCTCGACCCGCCGGCGGATGCGCAGTTGAAGCCTGAGGATTACTGGCTGTTCCTGCACCTGATCGTCGAGCGCATGGCCCATTACCGCTTTCTGTTTCAGGACCTGTCGAACCTGGCGGGGCGCCTGCCGAAGCTGGCCAAGGGCATTCGCCACCTGCTGACGGCGCTCAAGCGTACGCTCGCCTCGTTGCTCGCGCGGTTGAAAGCCTCGGGGCAATTGGTCAGTGGCACTCAGGCGTTGGGGCAATTGGTGGAGCAAATCACCCTGACGTTGCTGTTTTCCCTGGACTATCAGCGGGTTCTGGACCGTGAGGGCGAAGTGCGGGTAGTGGTGTACCAGATCATGATGCTGGTGGCGCCGCATTTGTTGTTGCCGGCGAGACTGGCGACCGAGAAGTTCGCGCTGAAATATCTGGATGACGCGGATTAAAAATGTGGGAGGGCTGTTGTGGCGAGCAAGCTTGCTTGCGCTGGGGTGCGAAGCGCCCCCAAAAAGCTGGCGACCGCTACGCGCTCGAGCGGGAGCAAGCTCCCTCGCCACAACAAGCCCGCTCCCACATTGGAAGTGCGGTGTTTATGAGACCTCCATAAAAAATGCCCGACCTTCGCAGGCCGGGCATTTTTTTACGCCCTGAAAAAATCAGGACTGACTGGAGGACGTCGGGGTTACCGGCGTTGCAGTCGGGGTTGAAGCAGCGTGCGTCGGTGCGGACACCGAGTTGGCTGTCGAAGCGCTTGGCGCAGGGGTTGCAGGCTTGGCCGCAACAGCTGGCTTTGGAGCCGCCGGCTTCTTGGCTACCGCAGGCTTTTTCGCCGCAGCCGGTTTGGCGGCTGGCTTGGCAGCAGGTTTCGCGGCAGCGGTTTTGGCCGCTGGTTTTGCAGCAGGCTTGGCAGCAGTTTTAGCGGCCACGGGTTTCGCGGCAGGCTTGGCGGCTGGTTTTGCCGCTGCAGTTTTCGCAGCAGGCTTGGCGGCAGGTTTTGCAGCCGCTTTGGCTGGAGCTTTGGCAGCGGGTTTGGCGGCGGCTTTTACCAGAGGCTTGGCTGCGGTTTTGGCAGCCGGTTTGGCAGCAGCGGTTTTAGCGGCTGGCTTGGCAGCAGGTTTGGCCGCTGCTGTTTTAGCCGGGGCCACTTTAGCGCCGGTGAGCTTTTCGATCTGCTTGGTCAGCGTATCGACCTTGCTGTGCAGCGTCTTCAGCTCTGCCTTGCTTGGCACGCCCAGTCGCGAGATGGCACTGTTAAGGCGTTTGTCGAAAGTTTCTTCCAACTTGCCCCAGGTGTCAGAAATGCTCGACTTGGCGGAACCGGCAGTTGCCTTGGCCGCTTCAACTTTTTTACCAACCGTGGTTTTGGTCAACTTCTCGGCTTTTTCACCGTCCTTGACCAGGGTCTCGAAGTATTTGCCGCCGTCACTGCTAACCTTCGAGTACACGCCTAAACCAGCAAGCCAGATCTTACGGGAATATTTTTCAACTTCCCCGACCCACGAGCTGCCTTCTTTCTGAGTAGTCTTTTTAACAGCCATCCCGATGTCTCCTTAGTGTTTACGCGCGACACGTTCTAGCAATGTCGTCAGCTCTTCGAGCTTAGCAGAGAGTGTCTCAACGTCATGTTTAGACGCAATGCCGATCCGATTCAAGGCACTGGCAATACGCGCGTCAAAAGCGTTTTCAACTTTATCCAGTTGAACTTCAACCACACCTTTGACGCTCGAGACATTACTCTTTACTTGGTCAATCTGACTGTTGGCAGCATCAAGTTGTTCAACCACAACTTTTTTGCCTTTGCTTTCAATATGTTGACCACTCTTCACAAGCTCTTTGAAGTACTCGCTGCCTTCACTGCCGACCTTGGCATAGGCGCCAAGCCCTGCCAGCCAGATCTTGCGGGCATAGCTTCTAACGTCACTCAGGGCGGTGGACTGAACGTCGATTTTTTTCTTCAAAATAACTTTGGCCATGGTGCACCTCACGCAAAACAGGGTGGGGGAACGGCCCGCAGAGTTGAGGGCATGGGCACAAAGTAGGGTGAAAAATTAGAATCGGCACCCTAATAACTCGCGAATCAGGCGAGCGCCTTATCCAGGGCTTTCTCGATTTCGGATTTGATGGTGCCACTCATGGCCGACATCAACAGGCCGAGCTCCACATCAATGCGCAGTGAATCATCGGCGACTAATACAGTGCCTTTTACCCCCGAACGCTTGAGGTTCAAGGTATCGCCGGACCACGACGGCTCCAGGCCATATTGCTCCTTGAGTTTGCTCGCCAACTTCTCGGCCTTCGCCCGCGCGCCTTCTTTACCCAGGGAATGTGCACGTTCAACGGTAATACGGGCCATTGCTATGACTCCTTTTTATAACGACTGGAACACCCGCCATGCGGCAAAAGGTCTCGGTGACCACCTATCTTACCTTCAGCCTTGCCAAGACAAAGAGGGTCGTGGGGATTATCATGTCCCGCATTCTCTTTTGGTGACAGCGATATGACTGATCAGCGCAAAGGCAGCGATGCCGAACCCACCACTCACTTCGGCTTCAAGAACGTTCCGGAAAGCCAGAAAGCGGAAAAAGTCGCTGAGGTGTTCCACTCCGTCGCCGCCAAGTACGACTTGATGAACGACGTACTTTCAGGCGGCATGCACCGCCTGTGGAAGCGTTTCACCATCGAGTTGTCGGGCGTACGCACCGGCAACCGCGTGCTCGACATCGCCGGCGGCACGGGCGACCTGGCAGCCAAGTTCTCCAAGCTCGTTGGCCCTACCGGCCAAGTGGTGCTGGCTGATATCAATGGCTCGATGCTCAAGGTCGGCCGCGACCGCCTGCTGGATAAAGGCGTGGCCGGCAATATCGAATTCGTCCAGGCCGACGCTGAAAAGCTACCGTTTCCGGATAACCATTTCGACTGCGTGACCATCGCCTTCGGCTTGCGCAACGTAACCCACAAGGAAGACGCGATCCGCTCGATGCTGCGCGTGCTCAAGCCGGGTGGCCGCTTGTTGGTGCTGGAGTTTTCCAAGCCGACCAACGCGCTGATGTCAAAGGTCTACGACACCTACTCGTTCGCCTTCATGCCGTTGATGGGCAAGCTGATCACCAATGATGCCGAGAGCTATCGCTACCTGGCCGAATCGATCCGCATGCACCCCGACCAGGAAACCCTGAAGTCGATGATGGTAGACGCCGGTTTCGACCGCGTGACCTACCACAACATGACCTCCGGTATCGTCGCCCTGCACCGTGGCATCAAGCCCTGATGCTGCTCAAGGGTCTTCTCGCCAGCGTTGAACACGGCCTCAACCGTGTACTGCGCCTGGACAGCACCGCCCTGGCGCGGCTCGCGCACTTGAACGGCAAGGTGATTGCCGTCGACTGCCGCAGCCCTGCCTTGCAGCTGTTTATCCTGCCGAGCGACGAAGGCCTGCTGCTCGCCACCGACTGGGCGGCCGACGCCGACTGCACTCTGCGTGCGCCGGCTTCGAGCCTGCTGCACCTGGCGGTGAGCCGTAACAAGACCGCCATCCTGCACAGCGCCGACGTGGAGCTGGAAGGCGACAGCGCGGCGCTGATGGACCTGGCCGCCGTGCTGCAAGACCTGGAGCTGGACTGGGAATACGAGCTGTCGCGCTGGATCGGCCCCGTGGCCACCCAGTTGATCAGCGGGCACCTGCGCAGCCGCTCGCGCTGGTACCAGCAGGGGTTTGCCAGCCTCAACCAGAACCTCGCCGAATACCTGAGCGAAGAATCGCGCACCCTGGTCGGAGAACGCGAAGCGCAAGCGCGCTTTCGTGAACTCGACAAGGCCAAAATCGACCTGGAACGCCTTGAGGCACGCTTCGAGCGCCTGAGCCGTTCCCTTGATCCAAGCGATAACGCATGAAGCTGCTCGCCGTCCGCCGTTTGTTTCGTATCCAGCGCGTGGTAATCCGCTACCGCCTCGATGACCTGCTGTTCGCCCTGCCGCTGCCGTGGTTCCTGCTGGCGGTGCGCTACGTGCTGCCGTGGCGCTGGTTCCCGCGCAAACAGCTGGAACTCACCCGTGGCGCGCGCCTGCGTCTGGCGTTGCAGGATCTGGGGCCGATCTTTATCAAGTTCGGGCAAATCCTCTCCACGCGCCGCGACTTGCTGCCGGAAGACATTGCCGACGAGCTGATGCTGTTGCAGGACCGCGTACCGCCGTTCGACTCGCAGCAGTCGATGAAGCTGATCGAAGAGCAACTGGGCAAGAAGATCAGCGAAGTGTTCAGCCGCTTCGACGTCGACCCGCTGGCCTCGGCCTCGGTCGCACAGGTGCACGCGGCGCAGTTGAAGACCGGCGAAGAAGTGGTGGTGAAAGTGATTCGCCCCGGCCTCAAGCCGATCATCGGCCAGGACCTGGCGTGGCTGTTCATCCTTGCCCGCGCCGCCGAACGCTTCAGCGCCGATGCGCGCCTGCTGCACCCGGTTGATGTGGTCGCCGATTACGAAAAAACCATCTACGACGAACTCGACCTGCTGCGCGAAGCCGCCAACTCCAGCCAGCTCAAGCGCAACTTCGAAGGCTCGCAGCTGCTGTACGTGCCGCAAGTTTATTGGGACTGGTGCCGCCCGAAAGTGTTGGTGATGGAGCGCATCTACGGCGTGCAGGTCACTGACCTCGCGACCCTGGCCGACCAGCGCACCGACATGAAGATGCTGGCCGAGCGCGGCGTGGAGATTTTCTTCACCCAGGTGTTCCGCGACAGCTTCTTCCACGCCGACATGCACCCGGGCAACATCTTCGTCAGCACCGTCAACCCGTGGAGCCCGCAGTACATCGCGATCGACTGCGGCATCGTCGGCAGCCTGACCCCGGAAGACCAGGACTACCTGGCGCGCAACCTGTTTGCCTTTTTCAAGCGCGACTACCGCCGCGTGGCGCAATTGCACATCGATTCGGGCTGGGTGCCGGCGGAAACCAAGCTGAATGAATTCGAAGCAGCGATCCGCACCGTGTGCGAGCCGATCTTTGAAAAACCGTTAAAGGATATTTCATTTGGCCAAGTGCTGATGCGCCTGTTCCAGACCGCGCGCCGCTTCAATATGGAAGTGCAGCCGCAACTGGTATTGCTGCAAAAAACCCTGCTGAACATTGAAGGTCTGGGCCGCCAGTTGTACCCGGACCTGGACCTGTGGAACACCGCCCAGCCGTTCCTGGAACGCTGGATGCGCGAGCGGATGAGCCCGAAAACCATGCTGGGCAACCTGCACAGCCAAATGGAACAGTTGCCGCACCTGGCCAACATGACCCGCGACCTGCTGGAGCGCATGTCCCAGCCCCACGCCAAAGACCCCGCGCCGCCGTGGCAAAAGCGCAAGGACGATTGGTTCCTGCGCCTGCTGGGCGCCGCGCACCTGGTGGGCGGCGTAATGCTGGCCATCGGCGGGCCGTTGAATCACCTGGGCCACTGGCCGGCCGGTGTCATGGTCGCGGTGGGCGTTTATCTGATCGTGCGTCGATAGCCAATCCGGTTATACACTGTCGCAAATTGCCGGAGCGGAACATGAAAGACTGGCTGGACGAGATCAAGTGGGACAGTGACGGCCTGGTGCCGGCCATTGCCCAGGACTACAAGACCGGGCGTGTGCTGATGATGGCCTGGATGAACCGCGAGGCCTTGAGCCTGACTGCCGCTGAGCAGCGCGCCATCTACTGGTCACGCTCGCGTGGCAAACTGTGGCGCAAGGGCGAAGAGTCCGGGCACGTGCAAACCCTGCACGAGATGCGCATCGACTGCGACGCCGACGTGGTGATTCTGATGGTCGAGCAAATCGGCGACATCGCCTGCCACACTGGCCGTCACAGCTGCTTCTATCGCGTATTCGAGAACGGCGCATGGAAAGTCGTCGAGCCGGTGCTCAAAGACCCGCACGCCATCTACTCGGCAGGACACTGATATGAGCGATACCCTGAACCGTGTGGCCCAGGTGCTGGAAGACCGCAAAGGCGCGGACGCCGACAGCTCGTATGTCGCCAGCCTGTACCACAAGGGCTTGAACAAGATTCTGGAAAAACTCGGCGAAGAATCCGTCGAGACCATCATCGCCGCCAAGGACGCGCAGATCAGCGGCGACTGCAGCGATGTTATCTACGAAACCGCCGATTTGTGGTTCCACAGTCTGGTCATGCTCGCCCAACTGGGGCAGCATCCACAGGCAGTGCTGGATGAACTGGACCGTCGCTTCGGCTTGTCCGGGCATGCCGAAAAGGCCTCGCGCCCGTCCGCCTGAATAACTTTCACAGAGGAATTGCAGCATGGGCATTTTTGACTGGAAACACTGGATCGTCATTCTGGTGGTGGTAGTACTGGTATTCGGCACCAAGAAACTCAAAAACCTGGGCACCGATGTGGGCGAGTCGATCAAGGGCTTTCGCAAAGCCATGAACGACGATGACAAGCCTGCCGACCCAGTGGTCAATCCGGTGCCGCCGGTCCAGCCTGTGCATCCACAGGCCACTCAGCCAATCACCGAACGTCGTACCTTCGACGTGCAGGCTGAAAAAGTCGAAGAGCCGACCCGCAAAGACTTGTGAGCACTGACTAATGTTTGGTATCAGCTTTTCTGAACTGCTCCTCGTCGGCCTTGTTGCCTTACTGGTGCTGGGGCCGGAACGCCTGCCCGGTGCCGCACGCACCGCCGGCCTATGGATCGGGCGCCTGAAACGCAGTTTCAACGCCATCAAACAGGAAGTTGAACGGGAAATCGGCGCTGACGAGATCCGCCGGCAACTGCACAACGAACATATTTTGTCGTTGGAGCAGGAAGCGCGGAACATTCTCACCCCGGTAAATGAGTCGGCCAAACCGGTCCAGCCGGTCCAGCCGGTGGCTGAACACAGCATTGCGCCAACCCCCGTGGCCGAAGCCGCACCGGCGGTGGAACACACCCCGGCAGCACCCGCTCCGACACCGACAGAGCATGCGCCGACGCCCGTTGCGTCGCCCGCGCCCCATGACCCTACATTGCCGCCGCGAGCCCCATGAGCGCTGATAAACCGGAAACCGACCAGCACATGCCGCTGGTCTCGCACCTCACCGAGCTGCGTACCCGCCTGCTGCGCTGCGTAGCGGCAATCTTCATCATCTTTGCCGGGTTGTTCGCCTTTACCCAGCAGATCTACACCTTCGTCTCTACGCCCCTGCGCCAGTATTTGCCGGCGGGCGCGACGATGATCGCCACCGATGTGTCGTCACCGTTCCTCACGCCGTTGAAACTGACCATGATGGTCTCGTTGTTCCTGGCGATCCCGGTGATCCTGCATCAGATCTGGGGCTTTATCGCACCGGGCCTGTACAAGCATGAGAAGCGCATCGCCGTGCCATTGCTGGTGTCGAGCATCCTGCTGTTCTACACCGGTATGGCGTTCGCCTACTTCCTGGTGTTCCCGTTGATCTTCAAGTTCTTCGCTGCCGCCACACCGGCCGGCGTGGAAATGATGACCGACATCACCAGTTACCTCGACTTCGTGATGACGCTGTTTTTTGCCTTCGGCGTGGCCTTCGAAATTCCGGTGGCCGTGGTGCTGCTGGTCTGGATCGGCGTGGTCGACGTCAAATACCTGAAGAAAATACGCCCGTACGTCATCATCGGTTGCTTTGTGGTCGGCATGATTCTGACGCCGCCGGACATTTTCTCCCAGACGCTGCTGGCCGTGCCGATGTGGATGCTGTTCGAGATCGGCATTCTGTTCAGCGGTTTGATCAGCAAGCGTGGCGAACACCCGGACGACCAAACCGCCGACGACGACCAGCCGCCTGCGACCCAGCCGTGAACCTGCTGCTGCTTGAAGAGGCCGATTTTATCGCGCCCGACCGGGTGATCCTGCGTGATCGGCGCCTGGTGCACATGCAGGACGTCCACCGCGCGGCCGTCGGCGACAGCCTGCGCGTCGGGCGGGTCGGCGGGCTGATGGGCACGGCGCACCTGCTGCGTCTGGAACCCGGTGAAGCCGAACTGCAGGTCGGCTTCGACCAGCCACCGCCAGCCAAATTGCCCCTGACCCTGTTGCTGGCCCTGCCGCGCCCGAAAATGCTGCGCCGGGTGCTGCAAACCGTGGCGGCCATGGGCGTGCCGAAAGTGGTGCTGCTCAACAGTTACCGGGTGGAAAAAAGCTTCTGGCAAACGCCATTCCTGGAACCTGAAGCCGTGCGCGAGCAATTGATCCTCGGCCTGGAACAGGCGCGCGACACCGTGCTGCCCGAGATCATCATCGAGAAGCGCTTCAAGCCCTTCGTCGAAGACCGCCTGCCGGCCATGACCGAAGGCACCCTGGGTTTGATCGGCCACCCCGGCGATTACCCGCCCTGCCCGCGCGGGCTGCAGACGCCGGTGACCCTGGCCATCGGCCCGGAAGGTGGCTGGATTCCCTACGAAGTGGATTTGCTGACAAAGGCCGGCCTGCAACCGGTACAGCTGGGCGCACGAATTCTGCGCGTCGAAACCGCCGTCACCGCCCTGCTCGCCCGCCTGTTCTGAACCTCCCTTGATCGCTCCCACACAAGCCCCTTCCTCAGAAGATGTGCCTGGCTACAGAATCTTCCTGTGTTGCCGATAGCCTTTGAATAAGTCCAAGCCTTGTTCCAAGGGAGATTGCAGCATGAGTCGTCTGTTAGCCGAAAAACTGGGGAATGTGAGCGTCAATCGCAAGCTGAGCATTGGCTTTGGCCTGGTATTGATCCTGACGCTATTGATCACCTTCACTGGTTGGAAGGGGCTCGACGACGTGACCAGTCGCGGCGATAAGCTCGGCTTTATCTCCAGCCTCAACGGCCTGACCAAAGACCTGCGCCTGGCGCGCCTGGATTTCGAAATGCGCCGGGGTGAACAAGGCACGGGCGCGGTCAACGACTTGGTCGCGAAACTCGAAAACGGCCTGAAAACCGCCGGCAACCTCATTGAGCAACCCAACGACAAGGCCCTGGTTGAACAGCAGGTCGACGCTTTAAACCAATACAAAAAGGCTTTCGGCGCCATGGTTCTGGCCGGCCTGAAACGTGAAGGCGCACGCGGCAAGCTTGGCGAAACCGCCGACAACGCGGTGGCCAAGATAAGCCAAATCGAAAAAACGCTGCTGCAAGGTGAGAGCGTCACCCAGTTCAACAGCGTGGTCGACCTGAGCAAGCTGATTCAGCAAGCGCGCTTCCAGGTGCGCGGCTACACCTACAGCGGCAAGCCTGAAGCCGAGCAGCCCGCCCTGGATGCCATCGACAATGCGCTGAAGAAAATCACCGAACTGCAAGGCCAACTGCCAGAGCAGTACCAAGCCAACCTGCAAGAGGCCAGCACCTCGCTGCAAGCCTACCGCGAGGCTGTGAGCCAGTATCGCGATTCGCAAGTGGCTATGGCGGCGGCCCTGAAAGACACCGCTGCACAGGGCGACATCCTGCTGGGCCACAGCGACAAATTGACGATATCCCAGACGGTGGTGCGCGATCACGAAGCGGCACAGGCCAGGCAGCTGTTGTTGCTCGCGGCTGCGCTGGCGCTGATCTTCGGCATCTTTGCCGCCTGGGCCATCACTCGCCAGATCGTCATCCCGATGAATCAGGCCCTCAAAGTCGCCGAGCGTGTGGCTTCCGGTGACCTGAGCCAGAACCTCGTTTCCACGCGCAAAGACGAGTTGGGCCAACTGCAACGCGCCATGCAAAGCATGACCGTGGGCCTGCGCGAGCTGATCGGCGGCATCAGCGACGGCGTCACCCAAATCGCCAGCGCCGCCGAGCAACTGTCGGCCGTGACCGAACAGACCAGCGCCGGGGTCAACAACCAGAAGGTCGAGACCGACCAGGTGGCCACCGCCATGAATGAAATGGCCGCCACCGTGCAAGAAGTGGCGCGCAACGCCGAGGAAGCTTCTGAAGCCGCTGCGGCCGCTGACCAGCAGGCCCGCGAAGGCGACAAGGTCGTCGGCGAAGCCATCGCCCACATCGAACGCCTGGCCACCGAGGTCGGCAACTCCACCGAAGCCATGGGCCACCTCAAGCGTGAAAGCGACAAGATTGGCAGTGTGCTCGACGTAATCAAGTCCGTGGCCCAGCAAACCAACCTGTTGGCGCTTAACGCGGCCATCGAAGCGGCACGCGCCGGTGAAGCCGGGCGAGGTTTTGCGGTGGTGGCCGATGAAGTGCGCAGCCTGGCCCAGCGCACCCAGAAGTCCACCGAAGAGATCGAAGAGCTGATCGTCGGCCTGCAAAGCGGCACCCAGCAGGTGGCGACCATCATGGACAACAGCCGTGGCCTCACCGAGAGCAGTGTCGAACTGACCCGCCGCGCAGGTACAGCGCTGGGCAACATCACCCGTACGGTCTCGACCATCCAGGCGATGAACTCGCAGATCGCCACCGCCGCCGAGCAACAAAGCGCCGTGGCCGAAGAGATCAACCGCAGCGTCCTGAATGTACGTGATGTGTCGGAACAGACCTCCTCGGCCACTGAGGAAACCGCCGCCTCCAGTGCGGAGCTGGCACGTCTGGGGGTTTATTTGCAAACCCTGGTCGGGCGTTTCCGCGTCTGAACCACCTCTATACGGCGGCCTATCGAGGCCGCCGCGCACCGCAATTTGTGAAACTTCCTACGCAATTACCAGCCCACTACGACTCCAAATCGATCTAGCGTCTTACCACGTGTTTATCTGATTTGGAGTTCCAACATGTTTTCCCGGCTGCCCTGTTTGCTGGCCAATGCCAGCGTCCGCGTCAAGCTCGCCCTGGGTTTCGGCCAAGTGCTGATCCTCAGTCTCATCATTGCGGTGACCGGCTGGCAGGCTTTAAATACCGCCCTGTTCCGCTCAAGCAACTTGACCGTCCTCGGCGATCTGACGGCTGTTGCCGAAGCAATGCGTGCCGACCGCATCGTGTATCGCACCCTGACCGACACGGCCAGCCTGGGCAAAATGGAGCTGCAGATCGAGAAACTCGACGGCCACCTCAGCTACTTGTCCAGCCACGTGATCGACCCGATTGACCTGCAACGCCTGAGCGATGCACAGCAACTGGTGGTGGAGTTCAAGGCCGCTCTCGTGGCATTGCCGCCCTTGACCGAGCAGCGCGAGAGCATCCGCCCTGTCCTGCATGACGCCGCCCTGCAGGCCAGCGACACCCTCGCGCAACTGGCCAGTACCCTGCCGGACCGACAGGACCCGCGCGCACTCGACGCCATCAAGAACCTGCGCCAGGCCATGAAGCAGTCCGAGGATCGCGCCCAAAGCCCCGCGTGGGCCGCCGAGTCGTTGCAAGCCTATGCCGAGACGATCGGCAAAACGCTCGACGCCCTGGACATCGCCGAAGCCGCCGTGACGACCTTGCCCGCAGACTCCACCAAGCTCCAAAACGACCTGGCGGACTATCGCGCGCTGGTGATCAAGCTCAAAGAAGCTCAGGTCACCACTGAAACCGCGCAGAACCGCTTTGAGCAGCAGCTCAACACCTTGCTCGATCACAGTGAACGGGTGAGCCAGGCCCAGAACTTCAAACTCGACAGAGGGGCCGAGCACACCCGCACGCTGCTGATCAGCGTCACAGGCATCGCATTGTTGCTGGGCTCTCTGGCAGCGTGGTGGCTGGCCAGGCAGATCGCCACGCCGTTGCGCCAAGCGCTGGTGGCCGCCAACCGCATCGCTGAGGGTGATCTAAGTGAAAGCCCGACGGTGGACCGTCACGATGAACTGGGCCAACTGCAGCAAAGCATCGGAAAAATGACCCGAAACCTGCGAGGCCTGATCGGCGGCATTGGCAACAGTGCCCGGCAAATCGCCAGCGCCGCGACGCAGTTATCGGCCGTTACCGAGCAGAACCGCGCCGGGTTCAATAATCAGAAAGACGAAACCGACCAGGTCGCCACGGCCATGAATGAAATGCTCGCGACCGCGCAAGAGGTGGCGCGTCACGCGGAACAGGCGTCCGTGGCCGCCAACGAGGCGGACCAACAGGCGAGCATGGGTGAACAGGTAGTCACACGGGCGGTTGAGCACATTGGCCATCTGGCCCATGAGATGGGGCGCTCCAGCCAGGCCATGTTTGCGTTGCAGCACCAGAGCCAAAAGATCGGCAGCGTACTGGACGTGATCAAATCAGTGTCCGAGCAGACCAACCTGTTGGCGCTCAACGCCGCCATCGAAGCCGCGCGTGCGGGCAGCGCCGGCCGAGGTTTTGCCGTCGTCGCCGATGAGGTGCGCAGCCTGGCCCAGCGTACGCAGGCCTCGGCAGAAGAAATCGAAGAGCTGATTCTCAGCCTGCACACAGGCACCCAACAGGTGGCAGACATCGTGGACAGCAGCCGCAACCAGACCCACACCAGCGTGGAACTGACCCGTGATGCCGGTGAAGCACTGGCGGCGATTACCCGCACGGTGTCGATCATCCAGGAACTGAACCCGCAGATTGCTGCCGCTGCCGAGGAGCAAAGCGCCGTGGCGGAGGAGATCAATCGCAGTGTGTTGAAGGTACGCGATGTGACGGAGCAGACAGCGGCCGCCAGCGAGGAAACCGCAGCGGCCAGCGTGCAGTTGACCAAGTTGAGCCTGGATTTGCAGGGGCTGGTGGGCAAGTTCAGGCTTTGAGTCTGACAGGACGTGAGCCTGGCGAGCTTGTTGTGACAGGCGAGCCTTTTGTGGCGAGCGAGCTTGCTCGCGCTGGGGCGCGAAGCGGCCCCAAAACCTGCCACCGCATTTTGTCAGGAAAAATGCGGTGAATGTGTTGGGGCCGCTACGCAGCCCAGCGCGAGCAAGCTCGCTCGCCACAACAAGCGCGCCTTTCACAACAGGCGCGCTAGCCACAACAAGCGGGTTTACAGCACCTGACGCAGGAAGGCTTGGGCTCGCGGGTCTTTGGGCGCGTCGAAGAACTCGGCCGGGGAAGCGTCTTCGAGCAGCTTGCCGTGATCGAAGAACAGCACGCGGTCTGCCACTTCGCGGGCGAAGCCCATTTCGTGGGTGACGCAGACCATGGTCATGCCTTCCAGGGCCAGGGTCTTCATCACATCCAGCACTTCACCGACCATCTCCGGGTCGAGAGCCGAGGTGGGCTCATCAAACAACATCACCTTGGGTTCCATGGCCAACGCGCGGGCAATCGCCACCCGTTGTTGTTGACCACCAGAAAGTCGTGAGGGGAATTCATTGGCCTTTTGCGCAATACCAACCTTCTCCAACAGCGCCAGGGCCTTGGCCTCGCGCTCTTTCTTGCCGCGTTTGCGCACCACTTTTTGCGCCAGGCACAGGTTTTCCAGCACGGTCATGTGCGGGAACAGGTTGAAGTGCTGGAACACCATGCCCACTTCGCGCCGGTAGGCGTTCACGTCGGTCTTGGGGTCGGCCAGTTGCAGGCCGTCGATGCTCACCGAACCCGAATCGAATTCTTCCAGGCCGTTAAGGCAGCGCAGGAAGGTGGATTTACCGGAACCCGACGGACCGATCACCACCAGCACTTCGCCCTTGGCGACTTGCGTGGTCACGTGGTCCACCGCGCGCACGACGTGGCCACGGGTGTCGAAGACTTTTACCAGATCGCGGACTTCAATCACTTTGCGCGAGCCTCCGCTCAAGCCGGCTGGCCATTTTCGACAGCGGCAGGTTGATCAGCAGGTACAGGCCTGCCACACAGAACAGGATTTCAAACGGCGAGAACGAGGTGGTGATCACCTCGCGGCCGCTTTTGAGCAGCTCGGTGATCGCGATCACCGAGACCAGCGAGGTGTCTTTGACCAGGCTGATAAATTGCCCGGCCAACGGCGGCAGCACGCGCTTGAAAGCCTGCGGCAGCACCACGTGGCGCATTGACTGGCTGGCACTCAAACCCAAAGAGCGCGCCGCTTCGTTCTGGCCACGGGTGATTGACTGCACACCGGCGCGCACGATTTCCGCCACATACGCGCCGGTGAAGAGCGACAGCGCCGCAATACCGGCGAACTCCCGCGACAGGTTGAGCACCGTGCCGATGAAAAAGTAGAAGATGAAAATCTGCACCAGCAGCGGCGTACCGCGTACCAGCTCGACATAAATCGTCGACAAATCGCGCAGGGTCGGGTTGTTCGACAGCCGGCATAAACCCGTCGCCAAACCAATCGCCAGCCCCAGAACCCCCGAGATGACCGACAGCCACACGGTGGTCCACAACCCCCACATCAGCGGGCCGAGCGCCCAATGGCGAGTTACGCCGACCACGTCGCCTTCGGCCACATCATCACCGCGCGACACTTGCAGGCTATTGTCGGCAACGGTGAGTTTTTGCTCGGCGCCAGCGTCGTTGCGCAGGGTGACTTCGGCGATATCGCCCTTGCGCACCAGCTCCACCACGGTGGAAATATCGGCGGCGCGCTGAGACTCTTCAGCCTGATAGACGAAGTATTGCGGCACACGATTCCAGCGCCATTCGTAGGACATCAGCGAAGTGGCGTAGTACAACGCGCCGGCCAGGCCGACCAGCACGACTACGGTCAGCAAGTGCCAGGGCCATTGGGCTTTTTTCGGTTTCATCACTCAACATCCAAAAGGTGGGGCAAGCCCCTCTGTGGCGAGGGAGCTTGCTCCCGCTGGGCTGCGAAGCAGCCCCACTACTGGCGACCAGGAACTGGCAGAAAAACCGCAGTGCCTGGTTTGGGAGCGCTTCGCACTCCAGCGGGAGCAAGCTCCCTCGCCACAACAGCCAGCCTTATTCCATGTCCTTGAGCCACTCGGAGCTCTTGAACCACTTGTCATGGATGCGATCGTAGGTGCCGTCGTTGCGGATCTGGTGCAGGAAATTGTTGATGTAGTTGAGGCTGTCGTAATCGCCTTTTTTCAGGCCGAACGCCAAAGGCTCAAACGTGAAAGGTTGGTCGAGGAACACCAGCTTGCCGTTGCCGACTTTTTTCTCGGCGACCACGTTGTACGGCGCGTCATACACAAAGGCATCCGCCTTGCCATTGACCACGTCCAGCACGCCTTCCTGCTCGTTGTCATAGCCGTGGTACTTGGCTTTGGAGATCAGCTTTTTGGCGACCATCTCACCGGTGGTGCCGAGCTTGGAGGTCAGGTTGTACTTCTCATCGTTCAGGTCTTTGTAAGACTTGATGGTGCCTTCCAGGTCCTTGCGAATCAGCAGGGTCTGGCCCACCACGATGAAGGGTTCGCTGAAGTTCAGGCGCAGGTTGCGTTCCTGGGTCAGGGTCATGCCGCTGCCGATCATGTCGAACTTGCCAGTCAGGAAGGCCGGGATGATGCCGTCGTAGCCGGTGGATACCAGCTCCAGCTTGACGCCCATGGACTTGGCCAGCGCCTTGAGGATGTCGACTTCGAAACCGATGATTTCACCGCGTTTGTCTGTCATTTCGAACGGCATGTAAGTCGGGTCCATGCCGACTTTCAGCGAGCCGCGCTGGACCGCATCGTCGATGGCGCCGGCCTGGGCCGTAGTGGCGGCAACCAGCGCGCTGACGCCGAGCAGCAGCATCGAAAGATACTTTTTCATCATCAAGTCCCCTGAACGATTCTTGTAAAGTCGGCGCGCAAAAGGGCTGCACCAATTCGGGGAGCGATCCTACCCCACTCGCCTGCCGTCACAAAGGTTTCACGGGTAATTGTTATCGACGCATGTCGGAAAAGCCCCACAACGGTGCAATCAGGCACAGGCGGTAGACACGTCAGCGCGGACGTTTTCCAATCCATTGATGTGTAAGCAGTTATGACTTTCAGTCGATCTCGGCCATCCAGGCAGTGTCCTTGAACCACTTGTCGTGCAAGCGATCGTAGGTGCCATCCTGGGCGACTTGATTGAGAAAATGATTGATCCAGTTGAGGCTGTCGTAATCGCCTTTTTTCAGGCCGAACGCCAGGGGCTCGAACGTGAAAGGTTGCTCCAGCGCCAGCAACGTACTGTTCTGCGGCTTGGCCATCGCGATCAGGTTGTAGGGCGCATCATGAATAAAGGCGTCGGCCTTGCCTTCCACCACCTGGCGCACGGCTTCTTCGGAGGTGGCGAAACTGGTTAACCGCGCCGCACCCAGAAAGCGTTGCGCGGCGGCTTCCCCGGTGGTGCCCTCAGTGGCGACGATTCTGTAACCGGCTTCATTGAGGTCTTCGATACCTGACACCTTCCCGGCCAGGCTGGGATGCAGGAGTACGGTTTGGCCGACGACGATAAAGGAGTCGCTGAAATTCAGCTTGAGGTTGCGCTCCTGAGTGACCGTCATGCCGCTGCCGATCAAATCAAACCTCTTCGCCATCAACCCCGACAGCAACTCGGTATAAGGCACCGAGACCAGTTCAAGCTCCACGCCAAGGGCATGGCTCATCGCTTGAAGCAGGTCAATTTCGAAGCCGACGATGCGACCGTTTTTATCGGTCATCTCAAAGGGAACGTAGGTGGGCGTGGTGCCAACTTTGAGCACGCCACGGCGCACGGCATCGTCGAGGGCGCCCGCGCTGACCAAGCTTGTGTAAACCGATGCGACAGCGCCGAGCACCAGCGCCAAACAATACCTGTTGATCATGAATCCCCCGTGGCAAATCACATTTGGGGGGCGATGCTACCCCAGCCACAGGCACGGCAATACGCCTCGAACAAAGGTCTTTTGTTTCGAAATAACAAGGTGTTAGGGATAAAAGGAAGAGGCGTGAAACGCTGTAGGACCAGCGCTTCGAACACCCCCGAGGTGAGCCCTCGGGGGTGTCTGAATCAGGCCGGTTGGGCCTGGGACGACAGCGGTTGCAGCGGCAGCAATGGCGCGTGCGGATCAGCCTTGATCGATGCACGCCAAGCGCCGAGCCACTCGGCGTGGCCTTCGCTCCAGACCTGCTCATGCAGGCGAGCCAGGGCGACCGGGTCGCTGAGCAAGGCCACGCGTTCGCCGTTGTTGAGGCCGGCAGGGCCGACTTTCAACGCATGACGCACACGCTCAAGGCGCAGGTGCTCAATCGGCTCCGCCTCACGGTGACGCGAGGTCGCCAAGGCGCATGCCAGGGCGTTCTGCTGCGGGTCGACCACCGACCGCACAAACCCGTCATTCAGGGCATGCCAACGGTTTTCGTGGGTGTACTTCTCGGTCGACAGCAGCGCTTGCGGCGGATTGTATTCCTCAGGAATCAGGAACAGGCTCTCGTCGCGGGACTTGAGGCCCAGCTTGACCCGGCTGGAAATTACCGACACCGGAATCGACAGCATCAGCGAACCGACGATCGGGACCAACCACCACAGGAAGCTCGGGTTCAACCACACCACCAGCAAGGCCCACAGGAAGCCGAGCAGGGTTTGCGGACCGTGGCGTTTGACCGCCTCGCTCCATGGCGTGGAGTCGTCGTCACGTTGCGGCGAGTTCCAGGTCGCAGCCCAGCCGAGGAACGCAGCGAGTACGAAACGGGTGTGGAAAATCATCCGCACCGGCGCCAACAGCATGGAGAACAGCATCTCCAGCAGCATCGACAAGGTCACCTTGAACTTGCCGCCGAACTCTTTCGCGCCCTTGAACCAGATCAGAATAATACTGAGCAGTTTAGGCAGGAACAGCAGCACGATGGTGGTGGAGAACAGCGCCACCGCCTTGTCCGGATGCCATTGTGGCCACAACGGGTACAACTGGCGTGGCGCCATGAAGTACTGCGGCTCCATCAGCGTATTGACCGCCAGCAAGGCCGTCGACAGCACCAGGAACAGGAACCACAACGGGGCCGACAAGTACGACATCACGCCGGTCAGGAACACCGCGCGGTGCACCGGGTGCATGCCTTTAACGAGGAACAGGCGGAAGTTCATCAGGTTACCGTGGCACCAGCGACGGTCACGCTTGAGTTCGTCCAGCAGGTTCGGCGGCAGTTCTTCATAGCTGCCCGGCAGGTCGTAGGCAATCCACACGCCCCAGCCGGCACGGCGCATCAGCGCTGCTTCAACGAAGTCGTGGGACAGAATCGAACCGGCGAACGCGCCTTTACCGGGCAACGGCGCCAGGGCGCAGTGCTCGATGAACGGTTTCATACGGATGATCGCGTTGTGACCCCAGTAGTGGGATTCACCCAGCTGCCAGAAGTGCAGGCCGGCCGTAAACAGCGGGCCGTACACGCGAGTGGCGAACTGCTGCATGCGCGCATACAAGGTGTCCATGCCCGACGCACGCGGCGCGGTCTGGATAATCCCGGCATCCGGGGTGGCTTCCATCAAGCGCACCAGGCTGGTCAGGCATTCGCCGCTCATCACGCTGTCGGCGTCGAGCACCACCATGTACTTGTAGTCACCGCCCCAGCGACGGCAGAAGTCGTCGAGGTTGCCGCTTTTGCGTTTAACGCGACGGCGACGACGGCGATAGAAGATTTTGCCAAAGCCACCGGCTTCTCGGCACACGTCGAGCCAGGCTTGCTGTTCGGCGATGCAGATGTCGGCTTCGTTACTGTCGCTGAGCACGAAGAAATCGAAGCGGTCCAGGTCGCCCGTGGCCGCCACCGATTCAAAGGTAGCGCGCAGACCGGCAAATACCCGGGGCACGTCTTCGTTGCAGATCGGCATCACCAGCGCGGTGCGGGCATCTTTCGGAATCGGCTCGTCACCGGCACTTTTACCGGAGATCCGGTATTTATCGTGGCCGGTCAGCAGTTCCAGGAAGCCCATCAGCGCGGTCCAGAAACCCGCCGAGACCCAGCAAAACAAGATCCCGAACATGATCAGGATGCTGGTTTGCAGGGCGTAAGGCAGTACCTGCATAGCGGTTTGCAGCAGGGTCTGGTTGCGGATTTCGTCGAACGAAACCAGTGACCAGCCCTGGTACGGCATGATGCCTTTCATGTACCAGCCAGCCACAATGGTCTGGCCGAGCATCAGCACCAGCAAGATGTAACGACGGATCGAACCCACGGTACGCCAGCGGGCGGCCGGCAATACGCGTTCATCTTTCGGCGGGGCCGGAGGGTTGGAACGACCGGTCATCCGGCGCCAACCGCGCACCAGAATGTTGGTACGCCAAGGCTCTGGCACCACACGGGTACGGCGGATCGGCGGCGTGGCCTTCAGGCAAACCCGGCCGTTGGCGTCGAGCGCCAGCATTTCCGCGTCTTGCAGCTCTTCGGCGGAATTGAGAGTCAGCCGGCGGCCAACCGACGCTTGGGCAGCGTCGGTCGGTGCGTCGAAGGTTGCAGACGACAAACGCTGGTGCAGTTCGCTGAAGGACGTGCAGCCCGCCAGTTCGGCGCGCTGCTCGGCAGTCATCGGGAGATGCGCCAGATACTCGGACAGAGTCTCTGGCATGGCTTGAGAATTACTCATCGGCAGGCAACTGATAGCTCCAGGTCTCGGTCAGGACTTTTTCAGTCTTGGTCGGTTCCGGAGTAGAGAGTGGCGTAGCAGGAGCAGCTTCTGGCTGCTTGGCTTCCTTGTCTTTCGCATCTTTGGCGTCTTTAACGTCTTTCGCCTCTTTTGCGTCTTTCTTGGCCTGCTTCTCGTGTTGCTTGGCCAGCAGCTTGTCAGCCTTGAGCACCTGGGTCGAAGCCTTCTCAGGCTCAGCCTGGGGAATATCCTGGACCAGGGCCGCACGCATCTCGGTCGGCTTGCCTGCGTCTTTAATCTTCATGCGCAGGGTCAAACGCCAGCCTTGGGTGTGCTCGTTGTAACGCACGCTGTTTTCAACGATTTCGGCGTTGTCGCCAACACTGACTTCACTGCGTACCGGGGCATCTGGCGGCAGGGCTTTGAGGGACGGGCCTTCGAAGTCCACCAGGTAAGCCACGCTACCGTCCGGCGAACGGATCAGGTTGGATTGCTTCACGTCACCCGTGGAACGCAGGGTCTGCTTGACCCAGGCGCTGTCGGCCGGGTGCAGGGCTTTTTCGTCCATGGTCCAGTGCAGGCGGTAGGACACGTCCAGCGGCTTGCCGACTTCCGGCAGCTCGGCCGGGCTCCAGAACGCAACGATGTTGTCATTGGTTTCATCGGCGGTCGGGATCTCTACGAGGTCCACGGAACCCTTGCCCCAGTCGCCCTCAGGCTCGATCCAGGCGCTAGGGCGCTTGTCGTAGTTGTCGTCGAGGTCTTCGTAGTGGCTGAAATCGCGACCGCGTTGCAGCAGGCCGAAACCACGCGGGTTTTCGACGCTGAAGTTGCTGACCGACAGGTGTTTAGGGTTGTTCAGAGGGCGCCAGATCCACTCGCCATTGCCGGCATGGATCGACAGACCGCTGGAATCGTGCAGCTCACGACGGTAGTTGAGCACCTTCGACGGCTGGTTCGCGCCGAACAGGTACATGCTGGTCAGCGGAGCAACGCCCAGCTTGGTGACCTTGTCGCGCAGATACATCTGCGATTTGACGTCGACAATGGTGTCGGTGCCAGGGCGCAGGGTCAGGCGGTACGCGCCGGTGGCCCGTGGCGAATCCAGCAGGGCAAAGATCACCAGCTGTTTTTCACCCGGCTTCGGACGCTCGATCCAGAATTCGGTGAAACGCGGGAATTCTTCGCCGGACGGCAAGGCAGTGTCGATCGCCATGCCACGGGCGGACAAGCCATAAGCCTGGCCTTTGCCGACGACGCGGAAGTAGCTCGCGCCGAGCATGGTCATGATTTCGTCTTGCTTGTCGTCTTTGTTGATCGGGTACAGCACACGGAAACCGGCGTAACCCAGTTGTTCAGTGGCTTTGGGATCAAACTTGACGTCGCCGAAATCGAACCGCGTCGGGTCGTATTTGATTTCAGTGACAGTGTCGGCGGTCACTTCGTTGATTTTCACCGGTGTATCGAAGTGCATACCCTGGTGATAGAAGGACAGCTTGAATGGGGTGTTCAGGTCAGCCCACTCGGCTTTTTCGTTACGGAAACGAATCTTTTGATAGTCGGCGAATTTCATTTCACGAAATTCGTTCGGCAAATTGCTGCGCGGCGCTTCGTATTTCTGCCCGGCAAGCTCTTTAGCCTTGGCCGACACATCATCCAGACTGAATGCCCACAGTTGACTCGCGCCGAACAGGCAAAACAGGGCCGAGCCCGTTACCAGTGCGTTTCGTAACCGTTTGGCTGACAATTTTGCTGCATTACAGGGACTAACAATCACGAGCAACCCTCGCCGAAAACAGATCATAAAACCAACGGCCAGCTATCTATATGCCAGGTTGGCGAGCATTGTTCCGACTCCTTTGGGTCAAAATGATTCCCCAATGGACGTCAGACAAGTCTCTACCTAAGTCAAAAATGGACCAAACAACGCTGATCCCCATAGCGCGCGATTATCTAGTAGCCCGCGAAACAACGCATCAGGGGCAGCGAAGTATTTGTAGCGAAACCCTGCGTTTTTAGGCATTAAAGTCGTTTTTAATACATTCATGTCTGTAAGAGGAATGTCACAGGGCCATCATTGACCAGATGCACCTGCATATCCGCGCCAAAACGCCCTGAAGCTACCTTGCCATGCAATTGTTGCGCTTGTAACAGCAAGTGATCAAAAAGCGCTGCACCAAGGGCCGGAGGAGCCGCTTTGGAGAAGCTTGGCCGCAACCCGCTTTTGGTGTCCGCCGCCAGGGTGAACTGCGACACCAGCAGCAAACCGCCGCCGATGTCCTTCAAGGACAGGTTCATCTTGCCCTCGTCGTCGCTGAACACCCGATAGTTAAGCAGCTTGTGCAACAGTTTGTCGGCACTCTGCGGCGTATCCTCAGGTTCGACGGCCACCAGCACCAGCAAACCCTGATCGATTGCCCCGACAATTTCGCCGGCCACTTCCACCCGGGCGCCACTCACCCGTTGCAACAGGCCTTTCATGCTTCTTCAGGTGGCAGATCAAGCAGGCTCCGTGCCATCTCGCCGGTCGCACGTACCAGTGCGTCGGTGATACCCGGCTCGGACGCAGCATGGCCAGCCTCACGGATCACCTGCAGTTCACTGTTGGGCCACGCCTGATGCAGTTCCCAGGCGTTGTCCAGCGGGCAGATCATATCGTAGCGGCCATGAATGATTACGCCAGGCAGATGGGCGATCTTGTGCATGTCGCGAATCAGCTGGTCAGGTTCCAGGAAGGAGTTGTTGGTGAAGTAGTGGCACTCGATACGTGCGATGGACAGCGCACGCTGCGGCTCGGCGAAGCGCTCGATCTGCTGCGGGTTCGGGCACAGGCTCAACATGCGGCCTTCCCAGGTGGACCACGCTTTGGCGGCGTGCATCTGGGCAATCTGGTCGTTGCCGGTGAGGCGTTTGTGGTAGGCGGTGAGCAGGTCGTGGCGTTCGTCCTGAGGGATCGGCGCCAGGTAGTCCTGCCAGTAATCCGGAAACATACGGCTGGCGCCAGCCTGGTAGAACCACTGAATGTCCTGGGGGCGGGCCAGGAAAATGCCACGCACGATCAGGCCATGCACACGCTCGGGATGGGTTTGCGCGTAGGCCAGCGCCAGGGTCGAGCCCCAGGAACCGCCAAACAGCACCCATTTGTCGATGCCCAAGTGCTCGCGAATGCGCTCAAGGTCGGCGACCAAGTCCCAGGTGGTGTTGTTTTCCAGGTTGGCGCGCGGGGTAGAGCGGCCGCAGCCACGCTGATCAAAAGTAACAATGCGGTATAGATTCGGGTCGAAATAGCAGCGGCTGTTGGCGTCGCAACCGGCGCCCGGGCCTCCGTGGATGAAGACAACAGGCAAGCCTTCGGGGGAGCCACTTTCATCGACATACAGCGTATGGATGTCATCGACTGCCAGATCGTGCCGGGCGTAGGGTTTGATCTGCGGGTACCAAGTCTGCATTGCGCGCTCCGTAGGGTGTCGGGTTCATCCCTGAGGGGACATCTATTATTCTGCTGTTTGGCATCATAAACCCGAATTGTGCAATGAGCATGTCCTTGAGCACTTAGACCTGTGTCAGCCCGTCGCGCTTCAGGTAATCCAACACGGCGTCGAACAGCGCGTCCACTTCCCGCACCGGGCCGCGCGCGCGCAAACAGCCGTGGACGAGGCCTTTGCCCGGGTACAACATCATCTCCACACCGGCCAGCGACGAAGGCCGCAAGCTGCGAAGAAATCGGATACATGCGCAAATATCCATATCAATGCAGATCAACCTGTGGGAGCGGGCTTGCTCGCGAATACGGTGGGTCAGCTGCAGATGTATTGGCTGACCCGCCGCTTTCGCGAGCAAGCCCGCTCCCACATTTGCACCGCGTTCTCATGCTGGAACTCGGCCAAAGGTGGGAGCTGGCTTGCCTGCGATAGCGATTTCAGCCGTAACGCTTCTGCCCCCAAGCCAGCAACCCTTCCAGCAACTGCTTCAACACCACCTGCGTCGGCTCAGCCAGGTCCGGCCGGTAGCGGAACGGTTCAAACTCTTCCATATACGCGCTCTGGCACAACTCCAGCTGCACCGCATGAATATCCTGCGCCGGGTTGCCGTAGTGACGGGTGATATGCCCGCCCTTGAAACGCCCGTTCAGCACATGGGTGTACTGTGAATGCCTGGCGCAAATGGCTTCGAGCTGGCCTGCCAGCTCGGGATCACAGGCCGCACCGTTGAAGGTGCCCAGGTTGAAGTCCGGCAGCTTGCCGTCAAACAGGTGCGGGATCACCGAACGGATCGAGTGCGCGTCAAACAGCAGCACGTAGCCGAACTCGGCCTTGAGGCGTGCCAGTTCTTCCTGAAGCGTGCGGTGGTAAGGCCCCCATATCTTTTGCAGGTAGGTCGCGCGTTCTTCTTCAGACGGCGCCAAGCCTTCGCGGAACAATGGCACGCCGTCAAACAGCGTCGCCGGGTACAGCCCGGTCGTGGCGCCGACGTACAACGGTGTGTCGTCGGACGGCCGGTTCAGGTCGATGACAAACCGCGAGTATTGCGCCGACAAGGTGCTGGCACCCAGCTCTTCTGCAAAGTCATACAACCTGGGGATGTGCCAGTCGGTGTCCGGCAGGCTTTGCGCCTCGGGAATCAGCCCGGCCTCTACGGCTGGCGTCAGGCGCAGGCCCGCGTGGGGCATGCTGATCAGCAGCGGCACGCGGCCTTTCTTGAAGTTCAGAACCTTATCCACAACGGTACTCCTTAAACGGTGACATCGACGCCGTGGCGCACGACGCGTTTATCCAGTTCGCCGCCCAGCCAGTAGGCCAGGTCGGCGGGGCGATCAATCTGCCAGGCGACAAAGTCGGCGACCTTGCCCACTTCCAGCGAGCCGTGGGTGTCGCCCATGCCCAGCGCGGTGGCCGCGTGCTGCGTGGCGCCGGCCAGGGCTTCTTCCGGCGTCATGCGAAACAGGGTGCAGGCCATGTTCAACATCAGGCGCACCGACAACGCGGGTGACGTGCCGGGGTTGAGGTCGCTGGCAATGGCGATTTTCACGCCGTGTTTGCGCAGGGCCTCCATCGGCGGCAACTGGGTTTCACGCAGGAAGTAGAACGCCCCCGGCAACAACACCGCGACGGTGCCGGAGGCGGCCATGGCGATGGCGTCTTCTTCGGTCATGAATTCCAGGTGGTCCGCCGACAACGCGTGATAGCGCGCCGCCAGGCTGGAGCCGTGCAGCGACGACAACTGCTCGGCGTGCAGCTTCACCGGCAGGCCGAGTTGCTGGGCAACCTTGAACACGCGCTCGACCTGCTCGGTGGAAAACGCCAGGTATTCGCAGAATGCATCCACCGCGTCCACCAGCCCTTCCGCCGCCAACGCCGGCAACATTTCGCTGCAGATGTGCTCGATGTAGTCATCGGCGCGGTCCTTGTACTCCGGCGGCAACGCGTGCGCCGCCAGGCACGTGGCGCGCACGCTGACCGGCAGCGCTTCGCCGAGACGACGCGCAACCCGCAACATCTTGCGTTCGTTCGCCAGGTCCAGGCCGTAGCCGGATTTGATCTCCACCGTGGTCACGCCGTCGCGCAGCAAACTGCGCAGGCGCTTATGCGCGCTGGCAAACAACTCGTCTTCACTGGCGGCGCGAGTCGCCCGCACGGTGCTGGCAATGCCGCCACCCTTGGCGGCGATTTCGGCGTAGCTCACACCTTCAAGGCGCTGCTCGAATTCGCCGCTGCGATTGCCACCGAACACCGTGTGGGTGTGGCAGTCGATCAGCCCGGGGGTGACCCACGCGCCTTGCAGGTCGTGAACCTGCGCATAGTCCCCTTCGGGCAATTGCGCCAAAGGGCCGATCCACTCAATGAGCGAACCGGCGGTGACCATGGCGGCATCCTCGATGATCGAGTAGTTGCCCTGGGCCATGGTTGCGACGTGGCAGTGCTGCCAAAGGGTTTTCATCAACGCCTTCCTAAGTTATCGATGAGACAAAGCCGCGTCGTAATGGACCTTGGCCGCTTGCCCGGCGGCGGGTTTGACCCACAGCAGGTAGGCAACGACCAGCAGCACGATCCACACAGCGCCGACCAGCAAGGCCGCTTGGGTATCCGGGAAGTAACCCAGCACGCCAAACACAAACAGCATAAAAACGATGGCCGCTGCAGGCGCATACGGCCAGAACGGCACCGGGAATTTCAGCTCGGCCACCTGCTCCTTTGTCATTGAGCGGCGCATGGCGACCTGGGTGAATAGAATCATCAGCCACACCCACACGGTGGCGAAGGTGGCGATCGAAGCAATCACCAGGAATACGTTTTCCGGAATCAGGTAGTTCAGCACCACGCCGCCGAGCAGCGCCGCGCCCATCACCACCACGGTCATCCACGGCACACCGTGTTTCGACAGTTGGGCAAAGCCTTTGGGCGCCTGCCCTTGCTGGGCCAGGCCGTACATCATGCGGCCAGCGCCGAAGATGTCGCTGTTGATGGCCGAGACTGCCGCCGAGATCACCACGACATTGAGGATGGTCGCCGCCGAGCCGATGCCCAGGTTGCTGAAAATCTGCACGAACGGACTGCCCTGGCTGCCGATCTGCGGCCATGGGTAGATCGCCATCAGCACGAACAGGGTCAGCACGTAGAACAACAGGATGCGCAGCGGCACGGCGTTGATCGCTTTGGGGATCACGCGTTGCGGGTCTTTGGCTTCACCGGCGGTGATGCCGATGATCTCGATGCCGCCGAAGGCAAACATCACCACGGCAAACGAGGCGATCAAGCCGCCAATGCCGTTGGGCATGAAGCCGCCGTGTGCCCACAGGTTGCTGATACCGCTGGCCTGGGTTTCACCGGCCGAGTGGACACCGAACAGCATGATGCCGAAACCGCCGAGGATCATCGCCACGATGGCGCCGACCTTGAGCAACGACAGCCAGAACTCCATCTCGCCAAACACTTTGACGTTGCACAGGTTCAGGCCGCCGATCAAAAACACGATGCCGAGCACCCAGATCCAGCGCGCGACCTCGGGAAACCAGAAGCCCATGTAGATGCCGAAAGCCGTCACGTCGGCGAGGCAGACGATGATCATTTCAAAGGCATAGGTCCAGCCCAAGATAAACCCGGCCATGGGACCCAGGTAGGTGCTGGCGTACTGGCCGAAGGAGCCGGACACCGGGTTGTGCACCGCCATTTCACCGAGGGCGCGCATCACCATGAACACGGCGGCGCCACCGATCAGGTAGGCCAGCAGCACGGCGGGGCCGGCCATTTGGATGGCGGAGGCGGAGCCGTAGAAAAGCCCGGTGCCGATTGCCGACCCCAGTGCCATGAAGCGAATATGTCGGGCGTTTAGCCCGCGTTTCAAACCCTTTTCTTGCGTGTGCATTTCTCTTCCCTAGTTATTTTTATCCCGAGAAAAATTAACGTCTGCGGACGGCGGGCTTCTGTGGCGAGGGAGCTTGCTCCCGCTCGAGTGCGAAGCGCTCGCCGCTTTTTTGGGGCCGCTGCGCAGCCCAGCGCGAGCAAGCTCGCTCGCCACAGAGAACCAAGCCGTCTGCTGATTCGGTTACAGGCTTGGCAGCAACTTTGCCGGGACCAACTCGTTCAGGCAGCGGCTGGCGAGCAGTTCGCTGGCGGCGTTGATGTCCGGTGCGAAGAAGCGGTCTTTCTCATAGAACGCCACTTTTTCGCGCAGGATCGCGCGGGCTTTTTCAAGCACCGGCGAGGTCTTCAAACCGTCGCGCAGGTCCAGGCCCTGGCACGCGGCCAACCATTCAACGGCCAACACACCACGGGTGTTCTCGGCCATTTCCCACAAACGCTTGCCCGCAGCCGGGGCCATGGACACGTGGTCTTCCTGGTTCGCCGAGGTCGGCAGGCTGTCCACGCTGTGCGGATGCGCCAGCGCCTTGTTCTCGCTGGCCAGTGCCGCCGCCGTCACCTGGGCGATCATGAAGCCGGAGTTCACACCGCCATTGCCCACCAAAAACGGCGGCAGTTGCGACATGTGCTTGTCCATCATCAGCGAGATACGACGTTCGCTCAGGGAGCCAATCTCGGCAATCGCCAGCGCCATGTTATCAGCGGCCATGGCCACCGGTTCCGCGTGGAAGTTGCCACCGGAGATCACGTCGCCTTCGGCTGCAAACACCAGCGGGTTATCCGACACGGCGTTGGCTTCCACCACCAACACTTCGGCGGCCTGGCGGAACTGGGTCAGGCAGGCGCCCATGACTTGGGGCTGGCAACGCAGGGAATACGGGTCTTGCACCTTGTCGCAGTTCTCATGCGACTGGGACACCTGGCTGCTTTCGCCGAGCAGGGCGCGGTAGGCCGCCGCTGCATCGATCTGCCCACGCTGACCGCGCGCTGCATGAATGCGGGCGTCGAACGGCGAGCGCGAGCCCAGCACCGCTTCCACGGTGAGGGCGCCGCACGCCAGCGCGCCGGCGAACAGGTCCTCGCCTTCGAACAGGCCACGCAAGGCATAGGCGGTCGATACCTGGGTGCCGTTGAGCAGCGCCAGGCCTTCTTTGGCAGCGAGGGTCAGCGGCGTCAAACCGGCGATTTTCAGTGCTTCGGTCGCTTCCAGCCATTCGCCCTTGTAGCGCGCCTTGCCTTCGCCCAGCAGTACCAGCGACATGTGCGCCAACGGCGCGAGGTCGCCGGAGGCACCGACCGAACCTTTCAACGGAATGTGCGGGTACACCTCGGCGTTGATCAGCGCGATCAGCGCGTCGATTACCTGGCGGCGGATCCCGGAGAAGCCACGGCTCAGGCTGTTGACCTTGAGCACCATGACCAGCCGCACCAGCGCATCGCTGATCGGCTCACCGACGCCTGCGGCATGGGACAGCACCAGTGAACGCTGGAGGTTTTCCAGGTCTTCACTGGCGATGCGGGTCGAGGCCAGCAGGCCGAAACCGGTGTTGATGCCATAGGCCGTGCGGTTCTCGGCGAGAATCTGCTCCACGCAGGCCACACTGGCTTCGATCTGCGCCGAGGCGCTGTCATCCAGGCTGAGGGTTACCGGCTGCTGGTAGATGGCCCGCAGTTGGGCGAGGCTCAGTTGGCCTGGAATCAGAGTTAGCGCAGTCACATTCGTGCTCCTTTGAATTGTTCTTAAAAAGTGTTCAGTGCAAATGGGGTAATACGCGGTGCAGCAAAGCGGTGTCGTAGAGCAGCCCAGCGGCGGTCGCGATGTCCGGCGCCAGCCAGCGGTCCTGTTCATACGGCGGGATGTGTTCACGCAGCAAACGCCAGGCGCTGTCGGTGCCCGCGCCGAAGCGCTGCTCCTTCAAAAATTCGAAGGCCTGGGCCGCCAGCAAGTACTCGATGGCAAGAATCTGGGTGACGTTGGCCAACAGCTGATGCAGCTTGAGCGCAGCATTAGTGCCCATGCTCAAGTGGTCTTCCTGCAGGCCCGAGGTAACAAAGTTGTCGAGTACCGCCGGTTGCGCCAGCTGGCGGTTTTGCCCGCACAGGGAGGCGGCAACGTACTGCACGATCATCATCCCCGAGTTGACCCCGGGGTTGCTGACCAGAAAGGCCGGCAGGCCGCTGACATGCGGGTTGATCAGCCGGTCCAGACGGCGCTCGGCCACGGAGCCGATTTCGGCCATGGCAATGGCGAGCATGTCGGCGGCCAGTGCCACCGACTGCCCATGCGGGTTGGCCTGGGAGACCACGCGATAGCTGTCCGGGGTGCCGAGCAGCAGCGGGTTGTCGGTGGCGCTGTTGAGTTCGGTCTCGATCTGGCGGGTGGCATGTTCAACCTGATCGCGGGCCGCACCGTGAATCTGCGGGATCGAGCGCAGGCTCAGCGCGTCCTGGGTGCGAAGGCCTTTGCTGCTGGCGATCACTTCGCTGCCATCGAGCAAGGCGCGCAGGTTGATGCCGACGTGCTGCATGCCTGGGTGCGGCTTGAGGGCGATGATGGCTTCGTCGAAGGCGTCGATCTGGCCGCGCTGGGCTTCGAAACTCATGGCGCCGATCACGTCGGCCCATTGCAGCAAATGGTGCGCGTCGGCCAGGGCCAGGCAGCTCAGGCCGGTCATGCACGGCGTGCCGTTGACCAGGCACAGGCCGTCTTTGGCGCCAAGCACCACGGGCTGCAAACCTTCTGCGCTCAGGGCTTGTTGCGCCGGGACGACCTGGCCCTTGTAGCTCACGTTGCCGACGCCGAGCAAGGCCACGCCGACGTGGGCCATATGGGTCAGATAACCCACCGAACCCTGGGAGGGAACTTGCGGCGTGATGCCGTGGTTGAGCAGCGCCAGTAACGAATGCACCACTTGCGGGTGCAGGCCGGATTTGCCGTGGCTGTAGTTGATGATGGCGGCGCAGATGATTGCGCGGGTTTGTTCGTCGCTGAGCACTGGGCCGACGCCGCAGGCGTGGCTCAACAGGGTGTTGCGCGACAGCTGGCTGAGTTGTTCGCCCTTGAGCGACACATTACACAGCGCGCCCAGGCCGGTGTTCACGCCATAGGCGCGCTCGCCGCTGGCGACGATGCGCTGCACGATGGCCTGGGCATTGTCGATACGCGCCCAGGCCTGGCCCGAGAGTTCGAGTACGGCGCCGTGTCGTGCGACGGCGACCACGTCCTGCCAGCGCAAGGGGGTGTCGGCGATGATGATTTTTGCTGCCTGGGACATCTTCATACCTTCTTTAATTCTTGTGCAGCTTCACTGGCCTCTTCGGGAGCAAGCCCCCTCCCACAGTTGATCGGGTTTACACAGGGCCAGTGTGGTGAGGCTGCTGGCCCTATCTCAGGTAAGCCCGCTCCCACATTTGGAATGCATTCCCCTGTGGGAGCGGGCTTGCTCGCGAAGAGGCCAGCCGGCTCACCACAAGGTCCGGATCAAACCACCGCCGCCCGCCGCTGAACAAACCGGTCCACATACTCATCCGCCGGCGAATGCAAAATCTCGCGAGGCGTGCCGACCTGGATCAGTTTGCCGTCCTTGAGGATCGCAATGCGGTTGCCGATGCGCACGGCCTCGTCGAGGTCGTGGGTGATGAATACGATGGTTTTGTGCAGGGTCTTTTGCAGCTCGAGCAACTGGTCCTGCATCTCGGCGCGGATCAGCGGGTCGAGGGCGCTGAAGGCTTCGTCCATCAGGATGATGTCGGTGTCAGCCGCGAGTGCGCGGGCCAGGCCCACGCGCTGGCGCATGCCACCGGAAAGCTGGTGCGGGTATTTGTTTTCGTAGCCCTTGAGGCCCACGGTTTCGATCCAGTGCAGCGCGCGCTCGGCGCACACCTGCTTGGTTTCGCCGCGTACTTTCAGGCCGTAGGCGACGTTGTCGAGCACGCTCTTGTGGGGCAACAGGCCGAAGCTCTGAAACACCATGCTGATCTTGTGGCGACGGAATTGGCGCAGGGCTTCCATGTCCAGTTGCAGGATGTCTTCGCCGTCCACCAGGATCGCGCCGCTGGTAGGGTCGATCAGGCGGTTGAAGTGGCGCACCAACGTGGATTTGCCGGAACCCGACAGGCCCATGATCACGAAGATTTCGCCGGTGCCGATGCTCAGCGACAAGTCATTCACACCGATCACGCAGCCGGTCTCGGCCAGCACCTGGTCTTTGGTCTTGCCCTGGCCAATCATGGCCAAGGCGTCCTTGGAGCGGTTGCCAAAGATCTTGAAGACGTTTTTAACTTCAATTTTGCTGACAGTAGTCATTTGCTCGCCTCATGCCGTGGACGACCATAGGCCTGGGTAATGCGGTCGATGACCACGGCGAGAATCACAATCGCCAGCCCGGCTTCGAGGCCACGGCCAACGTTGAGGGTCTGGATGCCGACGAGCACGTCTTCACCCAGGCCTCGCGCGCCGATCATCGAGGCGATCACCACCATCGACAGCGCCATCATGGTGGTCTGGTTGATACCGGCCATGATGCTTGGCAAGGCCAGCGGCAGTTGCACGCCGAACAGTTGCTGCCAGCGGTTGGCGCCGAAGGCGTTGATGGCTTCCATGACTTCACCGTCCACCTGGCGAATGCCCAGGTCAGTGAGGCGAATCAGCGGCGGCGCGGCGTAGATCACGGTGGCGAAAATCGCCGGCACCTTGCCCAGGCCGAACAACATCAACACCGGAATCAGGTACACGAAGCTGGGCATGGTTTGCATGATGTCGAGCAGCGGCATCAACACCGAACGCAGGCGATTGCTGCGCGCCGACAGAATGCCCAGCGGAATGCCGATCAGCACCGAGATCACCGTGGCGACCATCATCAATGCCAGGGTCTGCATCAGCTTGTCCCACAGGCCAACGGCGCCCACCAGGAACAGCAAACCGACGATCACCGCCGTGGTCACCAGCTTGCGGGTAGCGTGCCAGGCAATGCCGCCGACGATGGCCAGCATCAGCCACCAGGGCGCCGCGCGCAGCATGCCTTCCAGGTTGACGATGGCCCATAGCAGGGTGTCGGAGATCTGCCGGAACACGTCGCCGTAGTTGGTGACCAATGAGTCCACCCAACCGTTGACCCAGTCGGCGATGGAAAACGTAAAACTCTCAGGGAACATAGCGTGCTCTCGATCCAGTGGGTTGTGGCCGGGCGCCCGGTTGTCGGTTGAGACAACCGGGAACGCTCAACCTACAAGGCCGCGTCGATTTTCTTGGCTGCGTCGTCGCTCACCCATGCGTGCCAGACCTCAGGATGTTCCTTGAGGAAAATTTTCGCCAGTTTTGGCGACTCAATTCGCTCCTTGGCCATGCGGCCCAGGTTCTGGTTCAACAGGTCGATGGGCAGGTTGACCTTCTCAAGCACCGCCACCAATTCCGGGGCTTGCTCGTGGAAAGTCTTGGACAGGCCGACCTTGATGCTCACGCTTTTATCCACGCCGGGTTTTTCTGCCAGCTTGACCAGGTCGACCTGGCCCATCAGCGGGGTCGGCGACCAGTAGTAGAACAGGATCGGCTCGCCACGCTTGTAGCTCGACAGCACCGCGGCATCCAGCGCCGGGCCGGTGCCTGGGCGGAAGTTGGTGTAGGTGCTTTCCAGGCCGTAGCTTTTCAGCATTTCGCTGTTGTCCAGCTCGCAGGTCCAGCCGGCCGGGCAGTTGTAGAAACGGCCCTTGGACGGCTCTTCCGGGTCCTTGAACACCGAGGCGTACTTGGCCAGGTCGGCGATGTTTTTCAGGTCCGGCGCCTTGGGTTCGAGCTTGCGCTTGGCGTCGCCTTCGATCACGTAACGCGGCACGTACCAGCCTTCGATGGCACCAACGATTGGCGCGCCGACGCCGACGACTTTGCCGGCCTTCTCGGCCTTGTTCCAGACTTCGCTGCGGCCCACCCACTCTTCGGCAAACACCTGGATGTCGTTGCTGCTCAGGGCGTTTTCCATGGTGATGGAGTTGCCCGGCAGGCTGTCGGTTTTGCAGTCGTAGCCTTTTTCCAGCACGGTTTGCAGGATGTCGGTGAGCAACATGCCGCTTTCCCAGTTCAGCCCGGCAAACTTCACCGGTTTGCCGGACTCGCACCAGCCGGCCGCCTGGGCGCCAGCACTTGCCAACACACTGGCTGAGAACAACGTGGCCAACAGGGTCTTATTCATGTTCATTGTTGTGACGCTCCCAATCTTGAAATGGATTACGGCAGTCAGTAGGCATCCTGCCCTGTCCACGTTCCCTCAGGCTTGTGCGGCCAGCCCGTTTGTCGTTATGGGTGTAGCGCCCTGCTCTACCGGCAGGATCAGGTGTTCAGGTACCGCGCCGTGCCATTTTTTCGCGCACACGTAATACAGGGCTGCGGGCAGGACCAGACCGATGATCCAGGAAATATCCACATCACCCAGTGCGGCCACCAAGGGGCCGGTGTAGAACTTGGTGGAGATGAACGGCAATTGCACCAGCACACCGAAGACATAGACGCTGATGCCGAGCGGGTTCCAACGGCCGTAGCGGCCCTTCGGATCGGCCAGCGCCGGCACGTCATAACGCTCACGGGTGATGCAGTAGTAATCCACCAGGTTGATCGCGCTCCAGGGCGTGAAAAACGCCAGCAGGAACAGGATGAACGACTTGAATGCACCGAGGAACGAGTGCTGCCCGAGCAGCGCAATCAGGGTCGCAGTGCCGACGATGACGAGCACGAACACCAGACGCTGCAGGCGCGTGACCTCAAGGCGACCACGAAAGCCGCTGATGATGGTCGCAATGCACATGAAGCTGCCGTAGGAGTTCAGCGTGGAGATGGTCACCTTGCCGAACGCGATGCTGAAATACAGCAGCGCAGCGGTGGCGCCCGTGCCGCCCAAGCCCACGATGTAGGCCACTTCGTGACCGGCGAACTGCCCGTTGGACATGGCCGCGGCAAACACGCCGAGGACCATCGCCACCTGCGCACCAATCACTGAACCGGCGCCAGCGGCGAAGAAGGTTTTCACCGAGGACGTGTTGCTCGGCAGGTAGCGCGAATAGTCCGCCACATAAGGGCCGAAAGCGATTTGCCAGGATGCCGCCAGCGACACCGCGAGCAGAAAACTGCTCCAGCTGAAATGGCGGATTTGCAGGAGCGCGCCGATGTCGGTCTGGCTCACCAGGCGACTGAACAGGTAGACAAAGGCGATCACGCCAATGACGCTGGCGACGCGGCCGATAAAATGGATCACTCGGTAACCGAGCACCGTGACCAGCACGATGACACTGGCGAAGATCAGAATGCCGACGCTGTCGCTGACCCCGAACAACTGGCCCAGCGCCTGACCGGAAAGCACGGTGCCGGTGGCGGTGAAACCGAGGTACATCAGGCACACCAACACAATCGGAATCGCCGCGCCATACACGCCGAACTGCACCCGGCTGGAAATCATCTGCGGCAGGCCCAGCTTCGGCCCTTGCGCCGCGTGCAACGCCATCACACCACCGCCAATCAGTTGGCCGATCAACAGACCGATCAACGACCAGAACACATCACCGCCCAGCACCACGGCCAGGGCCCCGGTGACAATCGCGGTGATTTGCAGGTTGGCACCCATCCATAGAGTGAACTGGCTGAACAGACGACCGTGTCTTTCCGCTTCCGGGATGTAGTCGATCGAACGCCTTTCGATCAACGGGGTGGTGTCATTTGCAGCCATGAGTGTTCAACCTCTGATGGATTGTTTACCTGTACACATTGCTCTTCTGTGGGAGCTGGCTTGCCTGCGATGCAAGCGACTCGGTCTGTCAGTAAAACCGAGGGGATGCCATCGCAGGCAAGCCAGCTCCCACACAAGCCTGGCTCCCAGAGCCCGTCGTTACTTGATCATCGGCAGATTGAGGCCCTGTTCCTTGGCGCAATCGATAGCGATCTGGTAGCCGGCATCCGCGTGACGCATCACACCGGTGGCCGGGTCGTTATGCAGCACGCGAGCAATGCGCTCAGCCGCTTCGTCGGTGCCGTCGCAGACGATCACCATGCCGGAGTGCTGCGAGAAGCCCATGCCCACGCCGCCGCCGTGGTGCAACGAGACCCAGGTCGCGCCGCTCGCGGTGTTAAGCAGGGCGTTCAGCAGTGGCCAGTCGGACACGGCGTCGGAGCCGTCCTGCATCGCTTCGGTTTCGCGGTTCGGGCTGGCGACCGAGCCGGAGTCGAGGTGGTCACGACCGATCACCACCGGTGCCGCCAGCTCGCCGCTGCGCACCATTTCGTTAAAGGCCAGGCCCAGCTTGGCGCGCTGGCCCAGGCCGACCCAGCAGATACGTGCCGGCAGGCCCTGGAAGCTGATGCGCTCGCGGGCCATGTCCAGCCAGTTGTGCAGGTGGGCGTCGTCCGGGATCAGTTCTTTGACTTTGGCGTCGGTCTTGTAGATGTCTTGCGGGTCGCCCGACAGTGCAGCCCAACGGAACGGGCCGATGCCACGGCAGAACAGCGGGCGAATGTACGCCGGCACGAAACCCGGGAAGTCGAAGGCGTTTTCCACACCGACTTCTTGCGCCATTTGGCGGATGTTATTGCCGTAGTCGAAGGTCGGGATGCCTTGTTTCTGGAAGTCCAGCATCGCCTGTACGTGCACCGCCATCGACTGCTTGGCAGCCTTGATCACTTCGGCCGGTTCGGTTTTGGCGCGGGCGCGGTACTCGTCCCAGCTCCAGCCGGCGGGCAGGTAGCCGTTGAGCGGGTCGTGGGCGCTGGTCTGGTCGGTGACCATGTCGGGGCGCACGCCGCGCTTGACCAGTTCCGGCAGGATTTCTGCCGCGTTACCCAGCAAGGCGATGGAGATGGCCTTGCCTTCCTTGGTGTACTTGGCGATGCGCGCCAGGGCGTCGTCGAGGTCGGTGGCTTGCTCGTCGACGTAACGGCTGGCCAGGCGGAAATCGATACTGACTTGCTGGCATTCAATGTTCAGCGAACAGGCTCCGGCCAGGGTTGCCGCCAGAGGCTGAGCGCCGCCCATGCCGCCGAGGCCGGCGGTGAGTACCCAACGGCCGGTCAGGTTGCTGTTGTAATGTTGGCGGCCGGCTTCGACGAAGGTTTCGTAGGTGCCTTGGACGATGCCCTGGCTGCCGATGTAGATCCAGCTGCCGGCGGTCATCTGGCCATACATGGCCAGGCCCTTGGCATCCAGTTCGTTGAAGTGTTCCCAGCTGGCCCAGTGCGGCACCAGGTTGGAGTTGGCGATCAATACGCGCGGCGCATTGCTGTGGGTTTTGAACACGCCGACCGGCTTGCCGGATTGCACCAGCAGGGTCTCGTCGTCGTTCAGGTGGGTGAGGCTCTCGACGATCTGGTCGTAGCACTCCCAGTTACGCGCCGCACGGCCGATGCCGCCATACACCACTAGCTCTTTCGGGTTCTCGGCCACTTGTGGGTCGAGGTTGTTCATCAACATGCGCAGCGGCGCTTCCGTCAGCCAGCTTTTGGCGGTGAGCTTGGTACCGTGGGCGGCGCGGATTTCTACGTCACGGTATTGAGTAGGCTTGGTCACAAAAAACTCCTCGGCGATCGATACGCATGCTGTGTTGGTGCGAAGACGACTCTTACGCACACATCTCTACTTGTACATACAAGCATATGCAATCAAGCGGCCAACTTTCCGAGGGAGCTGTTGATATTTTTTTGAAGGCGTGTGTGAGCCTTGGAAATTAAGGCTTAGAGAGTTGAAAAAATGTCTGACGGAGGCGTTTTGCAGCGAGGAAGGTTGGTCATAACAACGCGGCATTGCGCCACGCTGGGGCATTCGGTAACAAATTGGTGCGGGACTGGAAACAGGTTCCTTGAACTATACAGAACCAAATGTGGGAGCGGGCTTGCTCGCGAAGGCGGTGGGTCAGCCAGCCTATCTGGTACTGATACACCGCTTTCGCGAGCAAGCCCGCTCCCACATTTTTTTAACCGCGTGCGGTCAGTTCGATGATGCAGCAACGGCCAGTTACCGAGAGATCCAGCAGCCCAGTGTTACCGTCCACTTGCAGGCAGTCATGATGACCAAGCTTCTCGCCCAGCACTTTCACCTCATCCGCCACACTGAACACCATCACCGTGTGAGCCGTGCTGAAAAGCCGCTGCACGCCATCCATCCACTGCAAGCGTGCGTGGTAACGCTCTGGCGAGTAGATCAGGTTAAAGTCGCGGATCGGCCCGGTAATCAGGCGGCACGACATCTCGCTCTCACCCTTGAACGCGAACGGCTGCAGCGGTAACAACCCGCGCTGCTCCTCGCCATCCACCGTCAACACCATGCCCGCGCCCTTGATCACGGTGATCACGCGCTGGTAGCCCGCGAAGGTCGAGAAGCCGCCGGACTCGGCGATGTCGGCAATCGACAGGCGCCAGCCAAAACCATCCAGCCCTTCGCCTGCGTCACGGGTAATTTCTTCGGTGCTGCCGCCGCCGTTTTTCCATGGCATGCGCACGTAATCGGTGGCGCGCCAGATTGTTACTGCACTCATTTACTGAAACGTCCTTCCAGGCTGTGACGGGAACCAGGGTGGATCAATCGCGCGGCGGTCACCGGCTGGCGGCCAGACCAGGTACGCCGGCGAATCAACAGGCATGGCTCGCTCGGCTCGATCTGCAACAGCGTGCACTCGGCGGCGTCGGCGAGGATCGCTTCAACCACGTGCTCGCCTTCGGTCAATGGCGCGACCTGGTTCAAATACGCGTAGGGGGTTTGCAGGGTGAAATCCTGTTGCAGGTATTCTGGGGCGACCAGCGCGTTGACGAAGCGGTCTTCGATTTGCACCGGAATATCGTTTTCAAAGTGCACGATCAACGAATGAAACACCCGCCCGCCTTCGCGCATTTCCAGGGCAACGGCACGCTCGGAACCGGCGGCCTCTTCGCACAGGTGGATGACCTGGCAGGTATGCCGGTGGCCACGCGAGGCGATCTCGTCGGCAATGTTGTGCACTTCAAACAGCGCCGACTGGCTCTTGGGCTCGGCGACGAATGTGCCGACGCCTTGCATGCGCACCAGCAACCCTTCGGCAGTCAGCTCGCGCAGGGCGCGGTTGATAGTCATGCGGCTGAAGCCCAGTTGGCTGACCAGCTCGCTTTCGGACGGCACGCGGTAATGCGGCGGCCAGTTGCCGTTGAGGATCTGCTGGCTGATCATCTGTTTGACGCGGGCATACAAGGGCGCCGGACTTTCGTCCATGTGGGCAGCCAGCGAAGACTTGGCAGGCGGAGTCGGCACAGGGAATCCTTGCAGGGGAAAAAGATGCATAGATTGCCGGAGTTTACCGAGCAGGCAAACGTCTGTATATGTATATACAAATAAACACACGACCGGGGTGCCTTGATCATGTCCGCTTTCTTTGCCGAACGCGCGCTGCTGCCTAATGGATGGGCCAACGATGTACGTCTTGAAGTCAGCGCCGATGGCGTGCTGACACAGGTTGAGGCCAATGCCAGTGCAGACGGCGCCGAACGGCTGAGAGGCCCGCTGTTGGCGGGCATGCCCAACCTGCATTCCCACGCGTTCCAACGCGCCATGGCGGGCTTGGCCGAAGTGGCTGGCAACCCGAATGACAGCTTCTGGACATGGCGCGACTTGATGTACCGGATGGTCGGCAAGATCAGCCCGGAGCAACTGCAAGTCATCGCGCGTCAGCTTTATATCGAGATGCTCAAAGCGGGTTACACCTCGGTCGCCGAATTTCACTACGTGCACCATGACGTCAGCGGCCAGCCGTATGACGACCGCACCGAGCTGTCGCGGCAGATCAGCCAGGCAGCGGCCAGCAGCGGAATCGGCCTGACACTGGTGCCGGTGCTGTACACCCACTCCGGGTTTGGCGGCCAGGCACCGAACGAAGGCCAGCGCCGATTTATCAACAGCACTGAAAACTACCTGGACCTGCAAGCGCAGCTCAAACCCATCCTCGCCGCGCAACCGGCGCAGCAGTTGGGGTTGTGTTTCCACTCACTGCGCGCGGTTACGCCGCAACAGATCAATGAAGTGTTGGCGGCCAGCGACAAGGCGTGCCCGGTGCATATCCATATCGCCGAGCAGCAAAAGGAAGTCGATGATTGTTTGGCCTGGAGCGGCAAACGTCCGCTGCAATGGCTGTATGACAATGTTGAAGTGAATGAGCGCTGGTGCCTGGTGCACGCGACGCACGCCGACGCCGATGAAGTGGCGCGCATGGCCAAGAGCCGCGCGATTGCCGGTTTGTGCCTGACCACGGAAGCCAACCTGGGTGATGGGATTTTCCCGGCGGTGGATTTCCTCGCTCAGGGCGGGCGCATGGGCATCGGTTCCGACAGCCATGTGTCGCTCAGCGTGGTGGAAGAATTGCGCTGGCTGGAATACGGCCAGCGTCTGCGTGACCAGCGGCGCAACCGGTTGTATCGCAGTGATCAGCCGATGGTTGGGCGCACATTGTTTGATGCCGCACTGGACGGCGGCGCTCAGGCATTGGGGCAGCCGATTGGTCGGCTGGAAGTCGGTAAACGCGCAGATTGGCTGGTGCTGGACGGCAACGATCCGTACCTGGCGACAGCGAGCGAGGATGGGATTCTAAATCGCTGGTTGTTCGCAGGCGGCGACCGTCAAGTGCGCGATGTGCTGGTGAACGGCAAGTGGGTGGTGCGGGACGGGCACCATGCCGGCGAGGAAGACAGCAGCCGGGCGTTTACTCAAGTATTGAGAGACTTACTCGGTTAAACCTGTGGGAGGGGGCTTGCTCCCGATTGCGGTGTGTCAGTCCTAGATATATCGACTGTTCCACCGCGATCGGGAGCAAGCCCCCTCCCACAGTTTGATCGGCGGCGGTCTTGAGTTACTGCGAAGTTTTCGCCATCTGCTTGTCCGACGTGCGCCAGATCAACCGCGTGGTGTCATACCCTTGCTGACGCGCCCTGCTCAGCAGGTCTTCACGGGTGTCGGCATTCACCGTTGGCGTGCGCGACAGGATCCACATGTAACGCCGGCTTGGGCTGCCCACGAGTGCGGTCTTGTAGTCATCGCTGACATACAGCACCCAGTAATCGCCCTTGGCGACGCCCGGCAGCAACGCGGTGAACCAGTTATTGAATTCCACCCAGAGCTTGTCGGTCTTGCCAGGCACTTGCGGCGTGGCCGTGCCCTTGGCTTCTTCCCACTTCCAATCGGTCGTCAGGCAGCGGTTGAACACTGACATGTCGCCATCAGGCAGCAATGTGTAACGGGCTTCGGACTGCGCGCAGTTGCGCTGGAAATACATCGGCAATCGGGCCAATTCATACCAGGTGCCCTGGTAACGCTTGAGGTTGACGTTGCTCGCGGTCTTGGGTTGCAGATTATCGCCAGAATGGCTGGCGCAGCCCGCCAAAAACAGGCTGGCACAAAGAAACAAAACAAAACGCATCATTCTTCTTCTCCCGCAGGCTCGCGCCCCGGTTTACTTCAGGCCTTGCCCGGAAAACATCAAAACTTTGTCACCGGCGTATTGCACGCTGATAAAGCTGGTTTTATCGCCCCAGGTGCAGCTGGACATACCCAGTGCGCCGGAACAATCGGTTGGCTGACCCAGCAACGACTCAACATCGACCTTGGCCATGCCAGCCGACAGCTTCGCGTAGTTTTCTTGATTGACCTTGCTGCAAGCGGCCAACAGCACGCAAAAAGCCAGCAGGGCGAGACGGCGTAACGACATGGAAAAACTCCTGGAGGGACGAAGCAGTTGGGGTATCTGCCAGAAGCTTAGAAGGGAAAAGGGGTGTCTGGTTCCCGACGCGCGAAAACAAAAAAGCCCCGAAAACGCTGAAACGTTTCGGGGCTTCTTCAGTGACTGCAAGGCTTACTTTTTGTGATAAGCCGTCACACGCTCAACTTCTTCCTTCGACCCCAGGAACACCGCCACACGCTGGTGCAGGCCTTCCGGCTGGATGTCGAGGATGCGCTGGTGGCCGTCGGTGGATGCACCGCCCGCCTGCTCAACCAGGAACGACATCGGGTTGGCTTCGTACATCAAACGCAGCTTGCCTGGCTTGGACGGCTCGCGGCTGTCGCGCGGGTACATGAACAAGCCACCACGGGTGAGGATGCGGTGCACGTCAGCGACCATCGCGGCGACCCAGCGCATGTTGAAGTTCTTCTTCAACGGGCCTTCTTCGCCAGCCATCAACTCGCCGACATAGCGGGTAACCGGCTCTTCCCAGTGGCGCTGGTTGGACATGTTGATCGCGAATTCCTGGGTGGACGCAGGAATGGTGATGTCTTCGTGGGTGAGTACGAAGCTGCCCATTTCGCGGTCCAGGGTGAAGCCTTTTACGCCGTCGCCCAGGGTGAGTACCAGCATGGTCTGTGGGCCGTAGATGGCGTAACCGGCAGCGACCTGCTCGGTGCCTGGCTGCAGGAAGGCCTTTTCGTTCAAGGCTTCGTTCTGGCTCAGGTATTCGTTCGGGCAACGCAGTACCGAGAAGATGGTGCCGACCGGTGCGTTGATGTCGATGTTGGACGAACCGTCCAGTGGGTCGAACACCAGCAGGTAGGCGCCTTTGGGGTACTTGCCCGGAATCTGGTAGGCATTGTCCATTTCTTCGGACGCCATGCCGGCCAGGTGACCGCCCCATTCGTTGGCTTCGAGCAGGATCTCGTTGGAGATCACGTCGAGCTTCTTCTGCACTTCGCCTTGGACGTTTTCAGTGCCCATGCTGCCCAGGACACCACCCAATGCGCCTTTGGACACGGCGTGGCTGATTTCCTTGCAAGCACGCGCCACCACTTCGATAAGGAAGCGCAGATCGGCAGGCGTGTTGTTGCTGCGGGTCTGCTCGATCAAATAGCGACTCAGGGTAACGCGGGACATGTAAGGCTCCGGAGAATGGGGGGCTTGAAAACCCGCGCAGTTTAACGCGAGTCGAGGGTTATTTCCTCTAATCAGAGGATTTAACCCCAATAGAGTTCACGGTCTGGCCATAGGCTTGCGCAACAAACTGTAGGCCATCGCCCCCAGTGCTGCCACACCCAGCAGGAGCACGGCCCATAAGCCGAGCTTCTTCCAGTCGGTGCCGACAGCGGGCGACGCGGCAACAGCGGGCGGCTTGACCATCACCTCCCCCGCTAAGGCAGCCGTGCCCAGGGTTTTGAGACGCTCGGCGCTGGCGTCAGGGATCAGCGTGGACAGCGGCAGGTTCGCCGCCTTCACCGACGCATTGCCCACTGCCAGGGTAAACGGCGGCTCACCCCGCGTCAGGAACACCAACTGCGTGGCGCGCACGGCAAATCGCAGTGCCGGCGCTTCGACGCCCAAACCGCCTCCGCGCTCGTCCACTTGCAACTTGAGTTCGGCCACCGTCTGACCCGGCAACTGCAATTCATCCTGCACCACGTCCTGGCCGTTCTGGGTCAGGCGGTACAGCAAGCCATTGCTCAGCGGTTGCCAAGCTTGACCGGCTTCACGGCGGCCCGACAGGCTCACCGGCGCCAGCGTGTTGGGTTGCTTGAGGTCGATGCGCAAACGCTCGACATTCAGCCCGGTGGGCAACTGCCAGCTGTATTCCCCGGCCTTGAGCGGCGTGCCCGCCAACGGCTGCGACCACATCAACGGCGCCGGCAAACGGCTGCTGGTGGCGCTTGTCAGTTTGGCGGAGGTCAGTTGCGGCGCTTCCTGGCCCTGCCACACCAGGCGCAAGTAGCGTGCCGATTGGCCCGGCAAACTCACGTCGTGTTGCTCCACCCGTTCCTCGGCGAAGGACAGACGCGCCACCTGGCCATCGCCCCAGGATGCCCAGTGCTGCAAGTCATCGCTGGCTTCAATGCTGAAGCGCTGAAAGCCGTCGCGCTCGCGGCTCCAATCCAGGCTCAATTGCTGCAACGGCGCCTTGATCGCGCTGGCGTCCAACACCCAGCCGCGCAGCACCTGCTTTCCTGATGTGGAGGGGCGCACTTCCAGCAGCGTGCCCTCGGCAGTCGACTTCATGACCACATCCGGCAACGCCTCGCGGGTATCGGCGGCGTACAACGCAAACCACTTCACATCCGCCACGTTACGACTCTCCGAGCGCTGCGCGGATTGGCGGGATAACGCATAGGCCTGTGGCTCGCCGGCCGCGTTGAACACGCGCACATCGCTGAGATCCGCCTGGCGCGCACTCAACTGCACGGCCAACGGCAGCTCAAGGCGATACCAAGGGCCGCTGCCACTCACAGTCAGCGGCACGTGCGTGGTGAAGTCCGCCGGACCTTCCTGGGCGTAAGCCGCCGAACACACCAGCCACACCGCCAACCCGCTCAGACTCAGCTTGCCCATCAAGAAGACGCTCCTTCGGTTTCAATCACAGGTTCGGCACGTTTGGGCGGCAGCGGCGCAAAGTAACCCACCACCAGCAACAGCCCGCCCACGCCGATAAACGACACGATCCGCGCCAGCCCGCCGCGGTTGCTCAGCTCGACAAAGAACAGCTTGGCCACCACCAGCGCAATCAGCGCCGCGCCAATCAGCCACACTTCGCGACGATGGCGCAGGTGACCGCCGATCATCAGGCCGAGTGCGATCAGGGTCCACACAATCGACAGGCCCGCCTGCACCAGCATCGACGCCAGCAATGCATCCAGGTCAAACGGCACGCCACCCCAGTGGTGAGCCGTGCGCATCACCAGCGCGGTAAAGAACGCGAACAGCGAGATACCCGCAACGCCCTGGGCAATCAGCTCGGCACGCGGCCCGCGCTCCGGCGCCACGCTGCGCGACCACAGGTAAATGCCCAGCAGCGCGAACAGCAAGCCCAGGTCCAGCGGGTTGAGCAGCGGCACATACGGCAGCGGTTCTGCCGTGCCGTCACTGAAGATATTCGCCAGCCAGAACCAGCCGAGCATCAGCACCGCCAGCGGCAAGGCCGCCAACACGCGGTATTCACGCGGGTACGCCGACACCGGCCACGGCCACGTACGCGGCGCGGCGGCCAGCACCAGATACAGGCTTGGCAGAATCGCCCAACCCAACCAGCGCCACGCGTTGTACTCGCTCGACAGCAACAGCAGGCCGTAACGCAGCTCCAGCGCCAGCACGCCGGTCAACATCCAGCAGCCCAACACGTGCGCCACACCCAACACCTTGGCCGGAACCAACGCGGCCAAACGGAGCAGCGAAATAAAGTGCACAGCAAACACCGCCAGCCAGGCCAGCCAGCCAAAGTGCGCCGCCGGGTGGTAAAACTCAGTCCACGCACCCCACAACACGAGACCCGCCGCTGGCATCAGCAACGTACTGGCGACACCCAGAGCCACCCAGCGCAAACGCAGTGCCAGTGCCGTCCAAATCGCCACGCTCAGCGCAGCCGCCAGCACCAACAGCGGAGCGTGCAACGCCGCAGGCGCCAGGCGCCACACTTCAATGATCACCGCCAAGGCCCACCAGGCCACGCCCCAAGCCAGCAAACCTGTAGACAGCCGGCCACGGGGCAAGCGCCACGCGCCGAGCATGGCTGCCAAGGCAATGATCAGCGGCGTCCAGGCGTTGGCCACTGGGTCGAGCGCAAAGAGCGCGCCGCCCAGCACCTGCCCAACCACACCACAACGCACAACCGCTGGCGAGCCGATACGCTGGCCCGCCCACAGGGTCGCCAGGCCAGCAACGGCCCAACTGACGATGCTGCCTTGCGTCGAAAATAACAGCGGCGCCAGCAAGTAAGCGCAGCCCAGGCCAAGTACGGCGAGCCAGGGCGCACCCAGCCGTTCCCAGCGCCGGGTATGTTCCGGCGCAGCGGTGTGGAGTTGATAAAAGCTGAACAACAGCGCCGCGCCCAACAACAACGCCCCCAATGGCGGCCCCTGCAGCAACGTGTCCTGGCTGTCGCGCAGTTCGCCGAGGAAGGCGAGCAATGAACCCAGTTGCAGCAATAAAGCGAACGCCCGCGCCAATGGCCGCTGCTGACGCAAGCCGAGCCAAAAAATCCCGGCGCCTTCCACGGCCCAGGCGGCGGCGGTCCAGCGTGCGTCGAAGCCTAACGGAATCGCGAGGCTGGCAAAGATCACGCCCAGCGCCAGGCAGGTTTCGGCCAACAACAAAGCGCGGCCACCACTGAGCAGTCGCGCCAGCCCCATGTAGATAATGCCAAGGCCAAGCGCACTGAACGCGGCGGCAAACTCAAGGTGCTGCACCAGCGCGAACTGCAAGCCAAAACCCACCAACGGCGGGCCGAACAACATGCTGCCGTCGACGTAATCGCCCTTGGCCGCCGACCAGCGCAGCAATGCGTCACGGCCTTCAGGCGCGTCGCCCCGCTCCAACAACTTGCGCCGGGCGAACAACAAACCGATGGCCAGGTACATCAGGAAAAACAGCATGAGGAACGGCTCGGTACTCCACAGCAACTCCGGCGTGTAGGACCGCATGCCCCAGGCGAAGCCGATGCCGAAGGTGCCGACAAAGCCGATCAGGTTGAGCAAGCGCCAGGCCTTGAACCAGGCGATGGCGAGGATGCCGGCGTTGAGCAAGGCGAAGTAGCTGAACAGCGCGACGTGATTGCCAGCGCCGGTGGACGCCAGGATCGGCGCGGCGAACCCGCCGAGAGCCGCCGCGCACGCCAGCCCCAAGGCATCCTGGGTAATCGCCAGAATCGCCGAAAACACCGTGACGGCCACCAGCAATCCCAGCGCCGCGCCGGGATCGATCAGCGGGTGCAAACGCATCGCGGCAAACACAGTGAGGTACAGCACTGCGATGCCGGCGCCTTGCAGCATCAGGCCGTAATTGCTGTTACGCAGGCGCAACCACCAGCCCAGGCCCAACAAGGCGATGGCGGCTGCGGCCACACCGGCATAACGCAGTTCGATCGGAACTACCACGCCTTCGGTGGCATACCGCAGCAGAAAAGCCAGGCCGAGGAACAACAGCACCACGCCGACGCGCAGCACGGTATTGCCGCCAAACAGCCACGCGCGCGCGCCGCTGATGGCGCGTTCGATCAGGTTCGGGCCGCGCGGGATGGCCGTATCAGTAGGGCGAGGGGTTGCAGCAGGTGCCCAAACGTCAGCCGGCAGTGGCTGGCTGGGGGCGGTTTCCATGGCGACAGGCGCCAGTTCGGCGGGCAGCTCCCAAACCAGGTCGGGCACCTTGGCAGCAGTCGTCGGTTCAGGGGTAGGCGGTTCGACGATGACGTGGTGTGTCGTCGCGGGCACTTCCAGCAGCCGCAGGCGTTCACCCAGGGCTATCAGCGCCTTCTGCGTGGTTTCCAACTGGCGGGCCTGCTGTTCTGTTTTGGTCGACAGCATCGACAGGCGAATCGCCTGGCCAATGCCCAACCCCAACAGCGCACCGAAACCGGCATCGGTGAACGACTCATCGAGCGTCCAGCCGAGCGCCAGGCCAATCAGCATGAAAATCCATTGCATGGTCGATATCCCTAAGCAAACCGAGGCCTAGTATATCGACGCGGACCTAATGTGGGAGCAGCCTTTTGTGGCGAGGGAGCTTGCTCCCGCTGGGGTGCGCAGCGGCCCCAAAAAACGGGAGCGCTACGCACTCCAGCGGGAGCAAGCTCCCTCGCCACAAGAGCCCGCTCCCACAGGGGTTACTCGGTGTTTAATCGAGCGCTTTCCAGATCTCGGTGGCGTATTCGCGGATGGTGCGGTCAGAGCTGAACCAGCCCATCCGCGCCGTATTCAGTACCGCCGAACGCCACCACGCCTTGGAGTCATGCCAATGCTTCTCGACCGCCACCTGGGCGTCCCAGTAGGAGTCGAAGTCGGCACACACCAGGAAGCGGTCGTAGTCGATCAGCCCGTCGATCAAACCCACGTAACGGCCCGGATCATCCGGTGAGAACACGCCGCCACGAATCGCTTGCAGCACATCGTTCAACCGATGGGACGCGGCAATGTCCGGGCCGGCGTTGAACTCGCCGGCGTGCTTGCGGGCTTCCACCTGCTGCGCGCTGAGGCCGAAGATAAACATGTGCTCGGCGCCGACGCGCTCGTGCATCTCCACATTGGCGCCGTCCATGGTGCCGATGGTCAGCGCGCCGTTGAGGCCGAACTTCATGTTACTGGTGCCCGAGGCCTCAAAGCCGGCGGTGGAGATCTGCTCCGACAAGTCCGCCGCCGGAATGATGCTTTCCGCCAGGCTGACGTTGTAGTTGGGCAGGAACACCACCTTGAGCAAACCGCGCACGGTCGGGTCGTTGTTGACGGTGCGGGCGATGTCGTTGGTCAGCTTGATGATCAACTTGGCCTGGTGATAACTGGCCGCCGCCTTGCCGGCGAAGATCTTCACGCGAGGCACCCAGTCGGTGCCCGGCTCGGCACGGATCGCCTGGTACAGCGCCACGGTGTGCAGCAGGTTCAACAGTTGGCGCTTGTACTCGTGGATACGCTTGACCTGCACGTCGAACATCGCCGCCGGATTCACCGAAATGCCCAGGCGCTCGTGAATGATGTCGGCCAGCGCACGCTTGCTGTGCAGGCGTTGATCGGCGAAGGCTTTGCGGAAGGATTGCTTCTCGGCGAAGGTTTCCAGCTCCGTGAGGCGGGTTTCCATGGTGTCGAGAATGTCCGGGCCCAACGCCTCCACCAGCATTTCGGTGAGTTGCGGGTTGGCCTGGTACAGCCAGCGGCGGAAGGTGATCCCGTTGGTTTTGTTGTTGATTCGCTCCGGGTAGAGCTTGTGCAGTTCGGAGAACACGGTGCTGCGCATCAGCTGGGTGTGCAACCCGGACACGCCGTTGACGCTGTGGGAGCCCAGGAATGCCAGGTTGCCCATGCGCACGCGGCGGCCGTTGTCTTCTTCGATCAGCGACACGGCGCGCAGTACGTCGAAATCGTGGATGCCTTTGGCGCGCAGCGAATCGATGTGCTGGGCGTTGATCAGGTAGATGATCTGCATGTGCCGCGGCAGCATGCGTTCCATCAGGCCTACGGGCCAGGTTTCCAATGCTTCGGGCAACAGCGTGTGGTTGGTGTAGGAGAGGGTTTCGACGGTGACGTCCCACGCCGCTTCCCACGGAATATCGTGCAAATCCACCAACTGGCGCATCAACTCGGCCACGGCGATGGACGGGTGAGTGTCGTTAAGCTGGATCGCGGCGTGTTCGCCCAGGCTCAGCACTGAGCCGTGCATGTTCTTGTGGCGGCGCAGCAAATCCTGCAGCGAAGCAGAGACAAAGAAGTATTCCTGGCGCAGGCGCAGCTCCTGCCCCGCTTCGGTGCTGTCGGCCGGGTAAAGCACACGGGAAATACTTTCGGCGCGGGCCACTTCGGCAACGGCGCCAAGGTGGTCACCGGCGTTGAAGCGCTCCAGGTGCAGGTCTTCCACGGCTCGCGCACGCCACAGCCGCAGGGTGTTGACGCTGGCACCGCGCCAACCGACCACTGGGGTGTCGTAGGCGACGGCGCGTACGGTTTCGCCGGGCGTCCACACTTGGATCATCTTGCCGGAGGTGTCCGGCAGGGTTTCAACGCTACCGCCAAAGCCGATCGGGTAGATCACTTCGGCCCGCTCGAACTCCCACGGGTTGCCGAAATCCAGCCAGCGCTCGGTTTGCTCCTGTTGCCAGCCATCGACAATCGCTTGGCGGAACAAGCCGTGCTCGTAACGAATGCCATAGCCGTGACCGGCGATGCCCAGGGTCGACATGCTTTCCATGAAGCACGCCGCCAGACGGCCCAAGCCACCGTTACCGAGCGCCGCGTCGGGCTCCAGCAGGCGGATGCGCTCAAGGTCCACACCCAGTTCAGCCAGCGCCTCGCGAGCGATCTCCAGCACGCCGAGGTTGCTGAGGCTGTCGTAGAGCAAACGGCCGATTAGAAATTCGAGGGACAGGTAGTACACCCGCTTCTGACCTTTGCGGTAGATGCGTCGGGTGTGGTTCATCCAGTGGTCGACCATCTGGTCGCGCGCGGCCAGGGCAATGGCTTCAAACCAGTCGTGGTCGAAAGCGTGGTCGGGGTCTTTACCCACCGCGTAAGTGAGTTTGGTCAAGACAGCCTCGCGAAATGCGGCTACCTCTGCTTCTCGTGCAAGCGGTTCCTGAGACATCAATGCGACCTCGAGCGAGATTGAAGGAGTTGCTAGAGCCTAGTCGGTCTGACAGACGGTAGACGCGCTGGTTCGGCAGTTTTTTAACTCATTCACGTTTATCGTATTTAGATGCAGGGGCCGTGCCCGATCACACACTTGCGGCGCCTTTGAGCTGAAATCCGCAAAATATTGTTCAAAAAACCACCAATCCCGGTATGATCGCGCGCCCAGATACAGCACCACCTTTTGGAACCCTGATGAAGCCTCAACTGATCGCCGCCGCGGAACTCGACCGTCTTGAAACGTGGCAGAAATACTCCGCACACATGTGCGGCGGCTGCGTGTCCAGCTGCTGCACGCTGCCGGTCGAAGTGAAGATCAAGGACCTGATCCGCATTGGCATCGTCGATGAATTCGAACTCGGCGACCCGGCGAAGAACATCGCCAAGCGTTTGCAGAAAGAAGGCATCGTGGAGCGCTTCAATTCCAAATCCGAAATTTTTACCCTGCAGCGCATGAGTAACAACGACTGCCTGTACCTGGATCGTAAGACGCGCTTCTGCACTATTTATGACAAGCGCCCGGATACCTGCCGCAACCACCCGAAAATCGGACCGCGGCCTGGGTATTGCGCGTATAAGCCAAAGGAAGTGGTGCGCGAGACCAAGTTCAAGACCCTCGACAAGTTCTGATCCGGATTTTGTGGGGATCTAACTGGCCCTATCGGGAGCAAGCCCCCTCCCACATTTTGAAGCGTGAACACAGTCAAATGTGGGAGGGGGCTTGCTCCCGATGAGGCCAGCACCGTCACCGCTTAATCTGCAGGCATAAAAAAACGCCCCCGGCCTTTCGACCGGGGGCGTTTTTCATTCAGCCTGAGTTAACTCAGTTCTTGGCTTTCTTGGCAGCGCGGGTACGCTCGCCTTCGTCCAGGATCTTCTTACGCAGGCGGATCGACTTAGGCGTAACTTCGCACAGCTCGTCGTCCTGGATGAATTCCAGAGCTTGTTCCAGGGTGAACTTCACCGGTGGAACCAGAGCGATGGTTTCGTCTTTACCCGAAGCACGCATGTTGTCGAGCTTCTTGCCTTTGGTTGGGTTGACGCCCATGTCGTTGTCACGGCTGTTCAGACCAACGATCTGACCGTTGTAGATCTCTTGACCGTGTTCAACGAACAGCTTGCCACGCGCCTGCAGAGTTTCCAGGGAGTAGGTCAGCGCCTTGCCGGTTTCTACCGATACCAGAACACCGTTCTGACGGCCGGACATGTCGCCGGACTTCATGGTGTCGTAGCGATCGAAGATCGAGGTCAGGATGCCAGCACCGTTGGTCAGGGTCAGGAACTGGTTACGGAAACCGATCAGACCACGAGCAGGGATGTTGTATTCCAGACGCACACGGCCTTTGCCATCCGGCACCATGTTGGTCAGGTCGCCGCGACGCAGGCCCATCTCTTCCATGACCTTGCCCTGGGATTCTTCCGGGGTGTCGATGGTCACGTCTTCAAACGGTTCCTGCTTCACGCCGTCAACCTGACGGATGATAACTTCTGGACGACCAACGCCCATTTCGAAGCCTTCGCGACGCATGGTTTCGATCAGTACCGAGAGGTGAAGCTCACCACGGCCGGAAACCTTGAACTTGTCAGCCGAGTCGCCTTCTTCAACGCGCAGAGCAACGTTGTACAGCAGCTCTTTGTCCAGACGCTCCTTGATGTTACGGGAGGTCACGAACTTGCCTTCTTTACCGCAGAAAGGCGAGTCGTTTACCTGGAAGGTCATCGAAACGGTTGGCTCGTCAACGGTCAGAGGCTTCATCGCCTCGACGGTGTCCGGCTGGCACAGGGTGTCGGAGATGAACAGCGAGTCCATACCGCTCACGCAAACGATGTCGCCGGCGAACGCTTCTTCAACGTCAATACGGTGCAGACCGTGGTGACCCATCAGCTTCAGGATACGACCGTTACGCTTCTTGCCGTCGGCGCCGATAGCCACAACCGGGGTGTTCGGCTTGACGCTACCGCGAGCGATACGGCCAACGCCGATAACACCCAGGAAGCTGTTGTAGTCCAGTGCCGAGATTTGCATCTGGAACGGGCCTTCACGGTCAACCTTCGGCGGTGGAACGTGGTCAACAATCGCCTGGTACAGCGGGGTCATGTCTTCAGCCATGTCGGTGTGTTCCAGACCGGCAATACCGTTCAGGGCCGAGGCGTAGATAACCTGGAAGTCCAGTTGTTCTTCGGTAGCACCGAGGTTGTCGAACAGGTCGAAGATCTGGTCCAGAACCCAGTCCGGACGCGCGCCTGGACGGTCAACCTTGTTGATGCACACGATCGGACGCAGGCCGGCTTCGAAGGCCTTCTTGGTCACGAAACGGGTTTGCGGCATAGGGCCGTCTTGAGCGTCAACCAGCAGCAGAACGGAGTCAACCATCGACATTACGCGTTCTACTTCGCCGCCGAAGTCGGCGTGGCCCGGGGTGTCCACGATGTTGATGTGGTAGCCGTTCCAGTTGATAGCGGTGTTTTTAGCCAGGATGGTAATACCGCGCTCTTTTTCCTGGTCGTTGGAGTCCATCACGCGCTCGTCGTTGAGCTCGTTGCGCTCCAGGGTGCCGGATTGACGCAGGAGTTTGTCTACCAGGGTGGTTTTACCGTGGTCAACGTGAGCAATGATGGCGATGTTACGTAGATTTTCGATCACTTGTGTATCTCGATCAGAGGATTCGGTGTGCTGACAGGTCGTGGCAGCGATTAACAGTAGAGTCAGGCCTTGCCGTTACAGCTTGACGGCAGAGTCGGGGGGCCGGTGACGCAGGCCACAGGCAAACAGCCCCGGGCTCTTAGCTCGGTCGATAAACGCGCACATTGGCATGCCCCTCACTGAGCAAATGGTGGGCATGCAGGCGACTCATCACGCCTTTGTCGCAATACAACAGGTACTGACGGCTGTTATCCAGTTCCTTGAAACGCGCGTTCAGTGCGTAGAACGGCAGCGTTTGCACGTCGATGCCAGCGATTTCCAGCGGCTCATCTTCCGTGGCATCCGGGTGACGGATGTCGACGACGATCTGGCCCGCCAGGGCTTCGCTGACTTCTTCGATTTTTACGTCCTGGCCCAATTCGTCGATAACGCGATCGATCGGGACCATTTTGGCGTTCTCGAGCGCACGCTCCAGAACCGCCATATCGAACTGTTGTTCTTCATACTCCACGCGGTTGCGCTTGGCGTGGGTCTTGGGGTTCACCGAGATGACCCCGCAATATTCAGGCATGTGCTTGGCGAAATCCGCCGTGCCGATTTCTTCGGCCAGGTCGATGATGTCCTGCTTGTGACTGGCGATCAGCGGGCGCAATACCAGCTTTTCGGTCACGCAGTCGATCAAAGACAGGTTCGGCAGCGTCTGGCTGGCCACCTGGGAAATCGCCTCACCGGTCACCAGTGCGTCGATCTGCAACTGATCGGCGATCCTGGACGCGGCGCGCAACATCATACGCTTCAATACGACGCCCATATGACTGTTATCGACTTTGCCGAGAATTTCGCCGAGGACTTCCTCAAACGGCACACTGACAAATAACACGCGCTGGGAGCTGCCGTACTTCTTCCAGATGAAGTGCGCGACTTCCATCACGCCCAATTCATGTGCACGCCCGCCCAGGTTGAAGAAGCAGAAGTGACTCATCAGGCCGCGGCGCATGATCTGGTACGCGGCCACCGTGGAATCGAAACCGCCGGACATCAATACCAGGGTCTGTTCCAGGGCGCCCAGCGGGTAGCCGCCGATGCTGTTGTGCTGGCTGTGAATCACGAACAACCGTTGGTCGCGAATTTCCATGCGCACTTCAATTTGCGGTGCTTTCAGGGAAATTCCGGCGGCGCCGCACTCGCGACGCAGCTTGCTGCCGACGTATTTTTCGATGTCCATGGAGCTGAACGAGTGCTTGCCGGCGCGCTTGCAACGCACTGAAAAAATCTTCCCCTCAAGCTCACTGCCAAAGTGCTGTTTGCACTTTTCGGTGACGTCGTCGAAGTCGCCCAGCGGGTACTCGTCGACCTGCAGAAAATGCGCGATGCCCGGCATGCAGCTCAGGCGTTCGGTCATGTCCTTCAAGGCTTTGGCGTCGGTCAGGCGGGTTTCCAGCTCGAGGTTGTCCCACACGCCATTCACCACCACAGCCGGGTCCAGGTCTCGGAGCACGGCACGGATGTTCTTGGCCAACTGACGGATGAAACGCATCCGTACCGGTCGGCTCTTGATGGTGATCTCGGGGAAGACTTTTACGATTAATTTCATGGAAACAGTGCGCGCTGGGCCTGCCGAAAAAGGGGGGCGCGGATTATAGCGGAAATCGCTCAAGGTTTAACCAGTTAATATGCACTGCACGTCACGCGCACCAAAACGGGTCATTTGCGCAAATAAGCGCTACATTGCAGTGCGCTTTTTATTCCGTTTCAACGGATTGCACCTTTATAGGGGCCATTTTGACGCAATAAGGCCATGTTGGCGCACTGGCATGCAATTTGCTCTCTTGTGAGGCAGGTTGCCTTGGTCGAGTATTCGCGCCGGCATCACCAACATTCTAAGGGCTAACTCCACTACCCAGCCCGAAGCCACCCGGAGGACACCATGTCGAAGTCGGTTCAACTCATCAAAGATCATGACGTTAAGTGGATTGATCTGCGCTTCACGGACACAAAAGGCACTCAGCACCACGTGACCATGCCGGCTCGCGATGCGCTGGATGATGCTTTCTTCGAAGAAGGCAAAATGTTCGACGGTTCCTCCATTGCTGGCTGGAAAGGCATCGAAGCCTCCGACATGATCCTGATGCCGGACGACAGCACTGCCGTTCTCGACCCGTTCACCGAAGACCCAACTCTGATCATCGTCTGCGACGTGATCGAGCCTTCGACCATGCAAGGCTACGACCGCGACCCACGTGCGATCGCCAAGCGTGCCGAGGAATACCTGAAGTCGACCGGTATCGGCGACACCGTATTCGTAGGCCCGGAGCCAGAATTCTTCATCTTTGATTCGGTCAAGTTCAAGTCCGACATCTCTGGCTCCATGTTCAAGATTTTCTCCGAGCAAGGTTCGTGGATGTCCGACCAGGACATCGAAGGCGGCAACAAAGGCCACCGTCCAGGCATCAAAGGCGGCTACTTCCCGGTTCCTCCGTTCGACCACGACCACGAAATCCGTACCTCCATGTGCAACGCCATGGAAGAAATGGGCCTGGTCATCGAAGTTCACCACCACGAAGTGGCGACTGCCGGCCAGAACGAAATCGGCGTGAAGTTCAACACCCTGGTGGCCAAGGCTGACGAAGTTCAAACCCTGAAGTACTGCGTACACAACGTGGCTGATGCCTACGGCCGTACCGCTACCTTCATGCCTAAGCCGCTGTACGGCGATAACGGTTCGGGTATGCACGTTCACCTGTCCATCGCCAAAGATGGCAAGAACACCTTCGCTGGCGAAGGCTATGCCGGCCTGTCCGACACCGCCCTGTACTTCATCGGCGGCATCATCAAGCACGGTAAGGCCCTGAACGGCTTCACCAACCCGTCGACCAACTCCTACAAGCGTCTGGTCCCAGGTTTCGAAGCGCCGGTAATGCTGGCCTACTCGGCCCGTAACCGTTCCGCCTCGATCCGTATTCCTTACGTGTCCAGCCCGCGCGCTCGCCGTATCGAAGCTCGCTTCCCGGACCCGGCAGCCAACCCGTACCTGGCCTTCGCTGCCCTGGTAATGGCCGGCCTGGACGGTATCCAGAACAAGATCCACCCAGGCGACGCCGCCGACAAAAACTTGTACGACCTGCCGCCTGAAGAGGCCAAAGAGATCCCACAAGTGTGCGGCAGCCTGAAAGAAGCCCTGGAAGAACTGGACAAGGGCCGTGCGTTCCTGACCAAGGGCGGCGTATTCAGCGACGACTTCATCGATGCTTACATCGAGCTGAAAAGCGAAGAAGAAATCAAGGTTCGCACCTTCGTACATCCACTGGAATACGAGCTGTACTACAGCTGCTGATCCGGTAGCGCCGCGTAAAGTGGCGTGATGAAAAAAGACCGCCTTCGGGCGGTCTTTTTTTTGCCCGGAATTTAGCTGGCCGGGACGTGGCGATCGAGCATCCTGGCGGCTATCTGCGTGCCCATTGCACTGAGTTGGTGAATGGCCAGGGCAGCATCGCGGTGCTTGCCGTGCAGGTTTTCGGACAGGTCCAGCAGCAGGGTGCTGACGGAGGAGAAGGTTTCAAAACTGTTGATCATCAAGGCTTCGTCGTCGGCGTCGGGGGCGATGATGAAGACGGATGGGGGTGGATTGGGTGTTGGCTTGAACATGTCTTAACTTCCTCAATGAGGCCGCCAAACACTCGCTACTAAACGATAGGTGGCAGCTGTGCGCAGGTTAGTAGACCGGGGAAGTTAAGCAAAACCGGCGCACCCGAAGATGCCCTGCGCACAGCCGCCATAAAGATCGGCGCTGTACGAGCTTAACTTTACCCTCAGGCTACTAAACCTGATCGCTGATGAGCAGCGACCGAGCAACCTTAGAGACGACAAGCCAGTCGTACAAGCCGGCGGATTCTGGCGTAACTGTAGGCAACCGCGCAAGGCAGAGTAGCCCGCGCCTTACACCCCTACCCCAGCACGTGTAGGAACGCGTTCGATTATGAAACTTTCAAAGCCAACGCATTTCTTCAATATTTACGCGTTATCGTTAGTCACCTTCGCGAGCAAGCTCGCTCCTACAGGAGATTAACGTTGAAACATCAACTTTTATTTGCCTTGCTGTTCGCCACTGTCAGTGCAAACGCCGTCGCTGCACCGCCTCCCACTCTCGCCCCGCTGCTGGACAGTATCGTCGAGCGCCTGAGCATCGCCGACCAGGTGGCCCTGAGCAAATGGGACAGCCACAAACCGGTGGAAGACCGCCCACGGGAACTGGACGTGATCGCCAGCGTAAAAGCCCAGGCCCCAAGCTACAACCTGGCGCCAGAGGTGGCCGAGCAGTTTTTCGCCGCTCAAATGGAAGCCAACAAAATGGTGCAATACAGCCGCCTCTCCGATTGGCACTTAAAGGGCAAGGCACCTGACACCCCGCGCCCGGACCTGGTCGGAAAAATTCGCCCGCAGCTCGATGAACTGCAAAAACGCCTGCTGCAACAACTCGCCGACTTCAGCCCGGATCGCAGCAACCCACAGTGCCCGCTATGGGTGGCGATGGCCGTGCACGAAGCGCGTCACGACCCACTGATTCAAATAGCAATGGCCCGCGCCACCGGCGAACTGTGCATTTACCAGCCTTGATGCGAACAGGGCCTGCGTCATTCCAGGCCCTTTCCCACATGATTATTGGAACACCGGAATTGTCTGATTCATCTCGGGCATTCATCCCTCTACGATGCGGCCCCCTCAACCGCCAACCGCTGACGGATTTTGTGATGAACCTCACCTGCAAGGCCCTATGCTCACTGGCGTTTGTGTGTAGCCCGCTGAGCGCAGCACAACCCGACAGCGACTCCGACGCCTGGACGGTTGAAGCGCCTTACCCCGGCAGCACAATAATCAATGCGCGCATCATCGGCGCCGCCGGTCACGCCGACAAAACCAGCATCGCAATCCTGCAGGTCGCCTGCTACAGCTCGCCGCCACGCCCGATGATCTCGTTGCTCACCCACACCGACAAGCTGCACTTCAAGCCCGACATTTATGAAGGCCCCGACGCCCGCTCCACCGGCCCGCTGAGCCTGACCACCGGCTCCCTGCCCACTCGCACCTATCGCGTCAACGGCTACTACAGCGCAGAGCCCAGCCAGCAACATGGCGTACTGTTCAAACTCACTATGCCCGCCAATCGCCAAGAGTTGCACGAGTGGATAGCCGGCGACATGCGCGGCCAACGCATCAAGATGACATTACCCTCCGCCATCCCCGGCGACTTTCCTTTGACCGCCGAGTTTGTCCTGCCCCATGACAATGACGACCTGCACGACGTCATCAAACCCTGCCTGAACGATCGCAAAAAGACCCCCAAAAAACCGTCCTGAATGCTCACAACCGCCTCAACCCCTCCCATGAGCTGTTCCTGAACAGACTTCTTCAAACTGCACTATATTGGTGCGGCGCGTTGCACCCTTCCCACCTGATCAGCCCATTTTGGTTCGAAACTTCCCGAGCAGGCTGGCAGAACGCCACAGATTCGCGCTCAAAACAGCCATTTCAGGGCTTTCGCGCTTCTTTTCGGAGCCTTGGTTTGGTTTTTGCATTTTCCTTGTATCAGCGTGTGCCTCAAGCCCGCGCCTTGCTCCAAAAGAGGTCCTGATGACCATTAGCGATGCACTGCACCGTTTGTTACTCGACAACCTGACCACCGCGACCATCCTGCTCAATGCCGACCTGCGCCTTGAGTACATGAACCCGGCGGCGGAAATGCTCTTGGCCATCAGCGGCCAGCGCAGCCATGGGCAGTTCATCAGCGAATTGTTCACCGAGTCGGCCGAAGCCTTGAGCTCGCTGCGCCAGGCGGTGGAGCAGGCACACCCGTTCACCAAGCGCGAGGCGATGCTCACCGCCCTCACCGGCCAGACGCTGACCGTCGACTACGCCGTGACCCCAATCCTGAGCAACGGCGCGACCCTGCTGTTGCTTGAAGTGCACCCGCGCGACCGCCTGCTGCGCATCACCAAAGAAGAAGCGCAGCTGTCCAAGCAGGAAACCAGCAAGATGCTGGTGCGCGGTTTGGCGCACGAGATCAAGAACCCGTTGGGCGGGATTCGCGGCGCGGCGCAGTTGCTGGCCCGCGAGCTGCCGGAGGAGCATCTCAAGGACTACACCAACGTCATCATCGAAGAGGCCGACCGCCTGCGTAACCTGGTGGACCGCATGCTCGGCTCCAACAAGCTGCCGTCGCTGGCGATGACCAACGTGCACGAAGTGCTGGAGCGCGTCTGCCAGCTGGTGGAAGCCGAAAGCCAGGGCTGCATCACCCTGGTGCGCGACTACGACCCAAGCATTCCCGACGTATTGATCGATCGTGAGCAGATGATTCAGGCGGTGCTCAATATTGTGCGCAACGCCATGCAGGCCATCAGCAGCCAGAACGAACTGCGCCTGGGCCGCATCAGCTTGCGCACCCGCGCCCTGCGCCAGTTCACCATCGGCCACGTGCGCCATCGCCTGGTGACCAAGGTCGAGATCATCGACAACGGCCCGGGCATTCCCGCCGAACTGCAGGAAACCATTTTCTTCCCCATGGTCAGTGGCCGCCCGGACGGTACCGGGCTGGGCCTGGCCATTACCCAGAACATCATCAGCCAGCACCAGGGTTTGATCGAATGTGAGAGCCATCCCGGCCACACGACCTTTTCGATCTTTCTGCCACTGGAACAAGGAGCCCCATCGACATGAGCCGTAGTGAAACTGTCTGGATCGTCGATGACGACCGTTCTATCCGCTGGGTCCTCGAGAAAGCCTTGCAACAGGAAGGCATGACCACCCAGAGCTTCGACAGCGCCGATGGCGTGATGAGCCGTTTGGCGCGCCAACAGCCGGACGTGATCATCTCTGATATCCGCATGCCCGGCGCCAGTGGCCTGGACTTGCTGGCGCGGATTCGCGAGCAGCACCCGCGCTTGCCGGTGATCATCATGACCGCGCACTCGGACCTGGACAGCGCGGTAGCGTCCTATCAGGGCGGCGCCTTTGAATACCTGCCAAAACCGTTCGACGTGGACGAGGCGGTGGCACTGGTCAAGCGCGCCAACCAGCACGCCCAGGAACAACAGAGCCAGGAAGCCCCACCGGCCCTGACCCGCACCCCGGAAATCATCGGCGAAGCGCCGGCGATGCAGGAAGTGTTTCGCGCCATCGGGCGCTTGAGCCACTCCAACATCACCGTGCTGATCAACGGCGAGTCGGGCACCGGTAAAGAGCTTGTGGCGCATGCGCTGCACCGCCACAGCCCGCGAGCGGCTTCGCCGTTTATCGCGCTGAACATGGCGGCTATCCCGAAGGACTTGATGGAATCCGAGCTGTTCGGCCATGAGAAAGGCGCGTTCACCGGTGCAGCCAACCTGCGTCGCGGCCGCTTTGAACAGGCGGACGGCGGCACGCTGTTCCTCGACGAAATCGGCGACATGCCAGCCGACACCCAAACCCGCTTGCTGCGTGTATTGGCAGACGGCGAGTTCTATCGCGTTGGCGGGCATACGCCGGTCAAGGTGGACGTGCGCATCATCGCGGCGACTCACCAGAACCTCGAAACCCTGGTGCACGCGGGCAAGTTCCGTGAGGATTTGTTTCACCGCCTCAACGTGATCCGCATCCACATCCCACGCATGTCGGACCGCCGCGAAGACATCCCGACCCTCGCCCGCCACTTCCTCAGCCGCGCCGCGCAAGAACTGGCGGTTGAGCCGAAGTTGCTGAAAAGCGAGACCGAGGAATACCTGAAGAACCTGCCGTGGCCGGGCAACGTGCGCCAGCTGGAGAACACCTGCCGCTGGATCACCGTGATGGCGTCCGGCCGCGAAGTGCACGTCAGCGACCTGCCGCCGGAGCTGTTGAGCCTGCCGCAGGATTCGGCCCCGGTGACCAACTGGGAACAGGCGCTGCGCCAATGGGCCGATCAGGCCCTGGCACGTGGCCAGTCGAACCTGCTGGACAGCGCCGTGCCGGCCTTCGAGCGGATAATGATCGAAACCGCCCTGAAGCACACCGCCGGCCGCCGCCGCGACGCCGCCGTGCTGCTGGGCTGGGGCCGCAATACCCTGACGCGCAAGATCAAAGAGTTGGGGATGAAGGTGGATGGTGGGGATGATGATGAGGGTGATGAGGCTTAACACCTCTTCCTGATCCACTGAAGATCTAATGTGGGAGGGGGCTTGCTCCCGATGGCGGAGTGTCAGTCGACCTCTATTTGACTGATACACCGCCATCGGGAGCAAGCCCCCTCCCACATTTGGATTTCCTACAGTTTTCGATCTGTACAAGGTTTCAGGAGCGTGCACCGCTTCAACGCACCACGAACCGGCATTGGGCACGCACTCACTGCCTGAAATCTCAGCCGGACTGAAAAAACCCTGAAACTCAAAAACACCAAAGCCCCGTATTCCGGGGCTTTGCGCTTTCTGGCGAATTTTTTTGGTACGCATTGCCAACTCTGGCACGCGCCCTGCAACAAACCCGGTACTACCCAGTTTCGGGGACCTTGGTACAGGCAGGCCGAGACTCCCCTCTTTACACCCGGGGTGCTTGATGCGGATCGCGTCGCGCCCCACACCCGTTTCGGGAACCTCGGTACAGGCAGGCCGGGGATTCCCTCTTTAACACCGAAGCCTTTGGCTTCACCCCGTTTTGGGAGCCCTGGTACAGGCAGGCCGGGAACTCCCTCTTTTATTGCTCTTGGAGATGGACCTCCAGCCGCCAGCGGCCATCGACTTTTTCCCCCTTCCATTCCCCGCGCAACGGCCGAGCCGCCACCAGGTTCAGCAGCAAGCCGCCATCGGTCTTGCGCACGCGCCAGTTCACGTCCTTGTAATTGACCTTGAGTTGCCCTGCGGCGGCCTTGCCCTGCGCGTCGAACAGCAGCGCCACGGTGCCATCAATATGCTCGCCGTGCAGCTTGGGTTCGTTGTTGAACCACACCACCACGCCGTCCACTGCGGTCTCGACCTGTTGCAACTCGGTGGGGTCAGGCGTGGTCAGGCGGCCGATCATCAAGCCGATCATCAGCCCAACAATCGCCAAAGAACCCAACACCCTGGGCAATAGCTTCGGCCTTGGGTCGTCTTCAGGGGTAGAATGCAGCGCATCTTTGCCTTCGGAGCCGTGCATGTTTCACGTCATCCTTTTTCAACCAGAAATTCCGCCGAATACCGGCAACGTTATCAGGCTGTGCGCCAACAGTGGCTGCCACCTGCATTTGATCGAGCCTTTGGGCTTCGACATGGACGACAAGCGCCTGCGCCGCGCCGGGCTGGACTACCACGAGTACGCCACGCTCAAGCGCCATGCCGACCTGGCGAGCTGCCTGGAAAGCCTGGGCCACCCGCGACTGTTCGCGTTCACCACCAAGGGCTCGCGGCCGTTTCATGATGCCAGCTTTGCCGAGGGCGACGCCTTCCTGTTCGGCCCCGAGAGTCGCGGCCTGCCAGCCGAAGTGCTTGACGCACTGCCCGACGGCCATCGGCTGCGTTTGCCGATGCGCGAGGGTTGCCGCAGCTTGAACCTGTCCAATACCGTGGCGGTTGCCGTCTATGAAGGATGGCGCCAACTGGGCTTCAAATAACACACATAACAAATGTGGGAGGGGGCTTGCTCCCGATTGCGGTCGCTCAGTCAAATAGAGATCGACTGACACACTGCTATCGGGAGCAAGCCCCCTCCCACATGGGGTTCTACGTCAGGTTCGAGATTACTGAACCGTCGACGAACCTTCGGTTTGCATGCGCTGCAGCTCTTGCGCGTACAGGGCATCGAAGTTCACCGGAGCCAGCATCAGTGCCGGGAACGAGCCACGGGTGACCAGGCTGTCCAGGGTCTCACGGGCATACGGGAACAGGATGTTCGGGCAGAACGCGCCCAGGGTGTGGCTCATGGACTGCTCGTCCAGGCCCTGGATCAGGAAGATACCGGCCTGTTGCACTTCAGCAATGAACGCCACTTCTTCACCGTTCTTGACGGTAACCGACAGGGTCAGCACGACTTCGTGGAAGTCGCCTTCCAGGGCTTTTTGACGGGTGTTCAGGTCAAGCGCAACGCTTGGGGTCCATTCCTGACGGAAGATGGCCGGGCTTTTCGGCGCTTCGAACGACAGGTCACGCACGTAGATGCGCTGCAGCGAGAACTGTGGGCCTTGGTCTTGCGCAGCGTCGGTGTTCTGTTGGTCAGTCATCGCAGATCCTTGTGATCTTGGGGTCTTTTAGGGATTAGGCGAGCAGCGCATCAAGCTTGCCGGCGCGCTCCAGGGCAAACAGGTCGTCGCAGCCACCGATGTGCCTTGCGCCGATCCAGATCTGCGGCACGGATGTGCGCCCCGCCTTCTGGGCCATTTCGGCGCGCACCTGGGGTTTGCCGTCGACCTTGATCTCTTCGAAGGCAATGCCCTTTTTCACAAGCAAGGCCTTGGCCCGCATGCAGTAAGGGCACCAATCGCTGGAATACACGACAACCTGGCTCATATCACTTCACCAGCGGCAGGTTATCGGCCTTCCAGCTGCCGATACCGCCGGACAGTTTGGCGGCGGTGAAACCGGTCTTGAGCATTTCGCGGGCATGGGTACCGGCGTGCTGGCCTTGGGCGTCGACCAGAATAATGGTCTTGGCCTTGTATTTTTCCAGCTCGGGCAAGCGCGCGATCAGCTTGTCTTGAGGAATGTTCAGAGCGCCGACGATATGGCCAGCGGCAAAATCCTTAACCGGGCGAATATCCACGACAACGGCCTCATCCTTGTTGACCAGTGCGGTCAGCTCCGACGTGCTCAGGCTGCGGCCACCGCGGCTCATTTCGTGAGCGATCAGCAGCGCCAGCAGGATGACAAAGGCACCCGCGAGCAGGTAGTGGGCAGTGGCAAATGCAATCAGGTGATCAACCATCAAGGAGGTTCCAGGGCGTTAAAATGGCGGTAAGTATACACAGCCGTCCGGGGGGGCCAACCCCCGTAAAGCGGTGACGTGGTCGGAACTTCGCTTTAAACTGCTACTCCCTTTTCAATTGCCTTTCTTTATTACCGCCTCGAGAGGATCTATGACTACTACGCCCAAACCTTTGGTCCTGATAATTCTCGATGGCTTCGGACACAGTGAAAGCCACCACGACAACGCCGTGTACTCGGCCAGCAAGCCGGTACTCGATCGCCTGGCCGCTACCGTACCGAACGGTTTGATCTCCGGTTCCGGCATGGACGTAGGCTTGCCGGACGGCCAGATGGGCAACTCGGAAGTCGGCCACATGAACCTGGGCGCCGGACGAGTGGTATACCAAGACTTCACACGCGTGACCAAATCGATCCGCGATGGCGAGTTTTTCGAGAACCCGGCCATTTGCGCAGCGGTCGATAAAGCTGTCGCCGCCGGCAAAGCCGTGCACTTTATGGGCCTGCTGTCCGACGGCGGCGTCCACAGCCACCAGGACCACTTGGTCGCCATGGCCGAACTGGCCTTCAAGCGCGGTGCCGATAAAATTTACCTGCACGCCTTCCTCGATGGCCGTGACACACCGCCGAAAAGCGCGCAGTCGTCCATCGAATTGCTCGACGCCACCTTCGCCGCCCTCGGCAAAGGCCGCATCGCCAGCCTGGTCGGCCGCTACTTCGCCATGGACCGTGACAACCGCTGGGACCGCGTGGCCCAGGCCTACAACCTGATCGCCGAGGGCCAGGGCGAATTCCACGCCGCCACCGCCCAGCAAGGCCTGGAAGCTGCCTACGCCCGTGGCGAAAGCGATGAATTCGTCAAGGCCACCACCATCGGCGAGCCGGTCAAAGTCGAAGACGGCGACGCTCTGGTGTTCATGAACTTCCGCGCCGACCGTGCCCGTGAGTTGAGCCATGTGTTCGTTGACGCCGGTTTCAAAGACTTCGAACGCGCGCGCCAGCCCAAAGCCGAGTTCGTGATGCTCACCCAATACGCCGCCAACATTCCGGCCCCGTCGGCGTTTGCGCCGGGCAGCCTGGAAAACGTGCTGGGCGACTACCTGGCGAAAAACGGCAAGACCCAACTGCGCATTGCCGAAACCGAGAAATATGCCCACGTAACCTTCTTCTTCTCCGGTGGCCGTGAAGAACCGTTCCCGGGCGAAGAACGCATCCTGATCCCGTCGCCAAAAGTCGCCACTTACGACCTGCAGCCGGAAATGAGCGCGCCTGAAGTTACCGACAAAATCGTCGACGCCATCGAGCACCAGCGTTACGACGTGATCGTGGTCAACTACGCCAACGGTGACATGGTTGGCCACAGTGGCAACCTGGAAGCTGCGGTGAAGGCCGTGGAATGCCTGGACCTGTGCGTCGGTCGCATTGTTGAGGCGCTGGAAAAAGTCGGCGGCGAAGGGTTGATTACCGCTGACCACGGCAACTGCGAGCAGATGTCCGACGAATCCACGGGCCAGGCGCACACCGCGCACACCACCGAGCCGGTGCCGTTCATCTATGTGGGCAAACGCGATTTTAAAGTGCGCCAAGGCGGCGTGCTGGCAGATGTGGCGCCGACCATGCTGATGCTGATGGGGCTGGAGAAGCCTGCCGAGATGACCGGCACTTCGATTCTGGTCTAAATCTCGGATACACCACAAAACAGTGTGGGAGGGGGCTTGCTCCCGATTGCGGTGGATCAGTCGAATAGATCTCGACTGACACTCTGCTATCGGGAGCAAGCCCCCTCCCACATTGGTTTTGCGCTGTTTGGAAGATATCTTTTCGTTATACCATCGCCACTCGGCGCCTAACTTGGCCTCCAGCCCGAATTGGGCGTTTTTTTTGCCGCGCTTGCCGGGCATACTAGGCCGTCCATTTCCCTGGTGTCGCCCGCCTCTATGCTTCGCGCCTTGATTACCCTTGCTCTTGTCTGCCTGCTCCAACCGGCATTTGCCGATGAGCGCGCACAAACCCAACAACAGTTGGACGCTACGCGTCAGGACATTACCGAGCTGAAGAAACTGCTCGGCAAGCTCCAGGAAGAAAAATCCGGTGTGCAGAAAGACCTGCGCGGCACGGAAACCGAGATGGGCAAGCTGGAGAAGCAGGTCCAGGAGCTACAAAAAGAATTAAAGAGGAGCGAGTCGGAACTGGAGCGACTCGACGCTGAGAAAAAAAAACTCCAGAGCGCACGCGTTGAACAGCAACGCCTGATCGCGATCCAGGCCCGCGCCGCTTACCAGAGCGGCCGCCAGGAATACCTCAAGCTGCTGCTCAACCAGCAGAACCCGGAAAAATTCGCCCGCACCCTGACTTACTACGATTACCTGAGCAAAGCGCGCCTGGCGCAATTGAAGGGGTTTAACGAAACCCTGCGTCAGTTGGCGAACGTGGAGCAGGAAATCACTGACCAGCAGTCACAACTGAATGATCAGAAAATCGCTCTGGACGCTCAGCGCGACCAGCTCGACAAGGTGCGTAAAGAGCGCCAGGTGGCACTGGCCAAGCTCAATGATGATGTAAAAGCCCGCGACGCCAAGCTGCAAGCCCGCGAGCAAGACCAGGCTGACCTGGGCAAGGTGCTCAAAACCATCGAAGAAACCCTGGCCCGCCAGGCACGTGAGGCCGAAGAAGCGCGGCAGAAAGCGCTGATCGCCCAGCAGGAAGCGGAAAAAAAGCGCCAGCGTGAGGCCGAACTGGCAGCCACTACCGACGCGCCGGCCCCTCGTAAACCGGCGCATGCAGCGCCTGGCCCGGTGGTTTCCAGCAGCGGTGAGTCGTTCGGCGGCCCTTTTGCTTCAGCCCGCGGAAAACTTCCATGGCCTGTTAATGGTCGACTGCTGGCACGCTTTGGTGAAACCCGTGGTGATGACACCCGCGCCAAGTGGGACGGGGTGATGATCAGCGCCGCCGCCGGCAGCCAGGTGCACGCCGTTCACGGTGGGCGCGTGGTGTTTGCCGATTGGCTGCGCGGTGCCGGTTTGTTGGTAATTCTCGACCACGGTAATGGCTATTTGAGCCTTTACGGCCACAATCAGACTTTACTCAAGTCGGCAGGTGATGTTGTAAAAGCCGGTGAATCCATCTCCACTGTCGGTAACAGTGGTGGCCAGGACACCCCGGCGCTGTACTTCGCTATTCGTCAGCAGGGTCGCCCGAGCGATCCCGCACAATGGTGCCGTTCCCAAGGATAGGGCCGCATCTACATTAGGAGTTCGTTCGACATGCTGGATTTGTCCCGCCTCACTTCGCTGGCCCTGACGATCGCCCTGGTGATCGGCGCGCCTTTGGCTTTCGCTGACCAGGCCGCACCGGTTGCGCCCGCCGCTACAGCCGCGACCACCAAGGCGCCGCTGCCGCTGGACGAGCTGCGCACCTTTGCCGAGGTCATGGACCGGATCAAGGCAGCCTATGTCGAACCCGTAGACGACAAGACCCTGCTGGAAAATGCCATCAAAGGCATGCTCAGCAACCTCGACCCGCACTCCGCCTACCTGGGCCCGGAAGATTTCGCCGAGCTGCAGGAAAGCACCAGCGGTGAGTTCGGTGGCCTGGGCATTGAAGTCGGCTCCGAAGACGGCCAGATCAAAGTGGTCTCGCCGATCGACGACACTCCGGCTTCCAAGGCGGGCATCCAGGCGGGTGACCTGATCGTGAAGATCAACGGCCAGCCGACCCGTGGCCAGACCATGACCGAAGCTGTCGACAAGATGCGCGGCAAGCTCGGCCAGAAAATCACCCTGACCCTGGTGCGCGACGGCGGCAACCCGTTTGACGTGACCCTGGCCCGCGCGACCATCACGGTCAAGAGCGTGAAGAGCCAGTTGCTGGAGTCGGGCTACGGCTACATCCGTATCACCCAGTTTCAGGTCAAGACCGGCGACGAAGTGGCCAAGGCCCTGGCCAAACTGCGCAAAGACAACGGCAAGAAGCTCAACGGCATAGTGCTCGACCTGCGTAACAACCCGGGCGGCGTGCTGCAGGCGGCGGTGGAAGTGGTCGACCACTTCATCACCAAAGGCCTGATCGTCTACACCAAAGGCCGTATCGCCAACTCCGAGTTGCGCTTCTCGGCCACCGGCAACGACCTCAGCGAGGGCGTGCCACTGGCAGTGTTGATCAACGGCGGCAGCGCCTCGGCCTCGGAAATCGTCGCCGGCGCCCTGCAAGACCAAAAACGCGGCGTGCTGATGGGCACCACCAGTTTCGGCAAAGGCTCGGTGCAAACCGTGTTGCCGCTGAACAACGAGCGCGCGCTGAAGATCACCACGGCGCTGTACTACACGCCGAACGGTCGCTCGATCCAGGCTCAGGGCATCGTGCCCGACATCGAAGTGCGCAAAGCCAAGATCACCAACGAGATCGACAGCGAGTATTACAAAGAGGCCGACCTGCAAGGTCACCTGGGCAATGGCAACGGCGGCGCCGACGAGCCTACCGGCAGTCGCGCCAAAGCCAAGCCGATGCCGCAGGATGATGACTACCAATTGGCCCAGGCGCTGAGCCTGCTTAAAGGCCTGAGCATCACGCGCGGCCGTTGATATGCGCGTTGCCCTGATCATCGCTGTGTTATGCAGCCTGGCCGGCGTCGCCCACGCGACGCCGGCCAGCGAGCCACGCAAGGCCTACCTCACCCTCATCATCGACGACCTGGGGCAAAACCTGCCCCGGGATCGTCGCGTGCTGGCCCTGCCAGGGCCGGTGACCACGGCGATCATGCCCGACACGCCCCACGCCGCTGAATTCGCCCGCGAAGCGCACAAGGCTGGCAAAGTCGTGATCCTGCACATGCCCATGGACCCGGCCACCGGCCCTTTTGCGTGGCACCCCGAGTTGCCCATCGAAGAACTCGGCAAACGCCTCGATGCCGCCTTCAAGGCCGTGCCCTACACCGCCGGCATCAACAACCACATGGGCAGCCGCATGACCGCGCAGCCGCAAGCGATGGCCTGGCTCATGGCGGAGCTGCAGCGGCGCAACAAGTTCTTTGTGGACAGCCGCACCAGCGCGCAAACCGTCGCCGCCGCCGAGGCTCAAAAGATCGGTTTGGCCCACCTTTCGCGGGACGTGTTCCTCGATGACGAACGCACCGAAGCGGCGATTACCACTCAGCTGCAAACCGCGATCAAACTGGCGCATAAACAGGGTTCGGTGGTGATGATTGGTCACCCCTATCCGCAGACGCTGGCGGTGCTGGACCGCGAGTTGCCGAAGCTCAAGGCCCAGGGCATCGACTGGATTGATATCAAGTTGATGATCAGCGTGCGCAGCAATCAGGCGATGGCGGCCCATGGCAAAAACGGCACGTATCTTCCGGCGCATAGATAGATACCGCTCGGCACCGCGCTCGCTGCTCGATAGTTGAGGCTCCAATCAACTGGAGAGTCCTCCATGAAGCCTCTGCAATTCAAAGACCTGCTCATCAGCTTCACCAGCGAATTTTTACCTCTGTGGAACGACAAGGGCTCGGGCGCACACAATGCCGTTGGCCTGTGGCGACCGAGCACGGCATCCGATGCACTGAGCCCGTTTTTTTGCCTGGGCGATATTGCGGTGGGTCACTATCGCAACATCAACCACAGCAAAGTCGTCGCAGTCGTCAGTGATGCGAACAAGACCGGCGGCACCGCATTGCGTGCGCCGCTGGATTATCAACGGGTGTGGCATGACGAGGGCACGGGGGCACGAAGTAATGCCTCCATCTGGCGCCCGGTGCCGCCAGAGGGCTATGTGGCGCTGGGGTTGGTGTACGGCGTGAACTACGAAAAACCCTCGCTTCATGCCGTGCGCTGTGTACGAGAAGACCTGGTGATAGCCTCCCAAGTGGGCTTCCTGATCTGGAACGATAGGGGCAGCGGCTCCGCCCACGATTTAAGCGCTTGGTCGATTACCGCTCCCGATGCATCCGCCGGGGAAATCTACCTGGCCCCCGGCACGTTCATCGGCAGTGACAGCTACGCCAAGCCAAGCCTCACCGCCTATTCGCTGCGACTGACGCTCACAGCGCAGCTCAACGAGCTGCCGCGACCGCCCGCCCTCGCAGGGCCTGAAGGCCCAACGCTGGATGAAGTCAGCCCCACGATTCAGGTGTGCGAGCTGCCGTGGTTCTGTGTAAGAGACCCGGAATTGACGCCGGTCGAACAGTTTCAGTCCTCGCCCACCTATCGACTGGAGCGCGCGGACCGCCACCTGTTCGCAGGCTTCGGGCGTAACACTGAAGCGACCAGTCAGCCGGTCATGTGGACGGCCACCAAAGGCGAAATCGGCGCACATGCACGGGCTCTGGCCGCTAACACCTGCATCGATCTTTGCAAGGAATGGCCGGCGTATGCACAGGCTTTCGAGTTGAATTTTTCGGCGCATCTGGATCGCGACTTCACCCATACGCAACGCTCGGCAAAAGGCTGGAGCCAGGCCTCGCCACTGGAAATCATCACGTATGTTCCGCCCAAGAAAGCCGTGGCGGCTTACCTTCTGCACAGCGAATACCGCCTGTTGCGCCAGGACGGCAGCCAGGTCTCAAGCACGGTCAGCTACACCAATGGCGATCACGTGTACATGAGCGAGTCCGCCGATGCAGAGCCGCTGCCGGACGAGGTGCCTGCAGCTGAAGCGCCTCAATTGCAGCCGGAGGAACCCACTCAAGCGGCCCCTGAGCTAGAGGTAACGGGCCATGATTTGATCGACAACACCGTCATTGCGTAACCCGTCGAGCGCCGCCTGAAGCTTCGCGACCACGGCGTCCGGCACGTCTTTGTTCAGCGCCAGATACAGCTGGGCACTGTTAAAGCGCAACACGGTTTTGAGTTGGGTCACCCCGACCTGACGGGCCAGATAACGGCCCGCCGGGTCGCCGGTGGCCCACAGGTCGATCTGGCCCTCGACCAGTTTTTGCGCGTTGTCCTGGTCACGCAGCGCAACGATCGGGTTGAGCCCCTCCTTCTCGAGGGTCTCGGCAATCGCATCACCTTTATAGGCGCCGATCTTGTAGCGACGGGCTTGCTCAAGGTCGGCGAGCTCGATCTTGCTGTCAGCCTTGGCCAGCATCACCCAATCATCCGGGCCGATGGGGCCGACCCATTTGAACAATGCTTCGCGATCCGGCAGGCGCGCCATCACGAATACGCCGTAACCGGGTTTTTCCAGGGCGAGTTTGTAGATTCGCTCCCAGGGAAAACGCAGGGTCAGGTTGTAGGAGATGCCGGCACGCTTGAAGGTCTCGCGCACGATGTCCACGGCGATGCCTTCGATGTTCTCGTCTCTGGCGAAGTTCTTGCCGTTTTTCGCCATGTTGTAGGGCGGGAAGTTTTCCGTCAGCAACACCAGTGAGGCGTCAGACGGTTCTTCGGCACGGGCCGAGCCTGCCAACAAAAGGCAAGAACTGGCGAGCGCGAGCAGCAGGTGTTTGAACATGAAGGTTACCGAAATCCATGGCAAGCGCAGAGAGTGCCGCGCGCCTGCCATGGTGTCCAGCAGCGTTTAGCGAACGACAATACCGCGCGCCGCCATGTAGGCCTTGGCCTCTGGGACGGTGTATTCGCCGAAGTGGAAAATACTCGCCGCCAGCACTGCGCTGGCGTGGCCTTCGATCACGCCGTCGGCCAAGTGCTGCAGGTTGCCAACGCCGCCGGAGGCGATCACCGGAATACCCAGTGCATCGCTGATGGCCCGCGTCACACCCAGGTCAAAGCCGTTTTTCATGCCGTCCTGGTCCATGCTGGTCAGCAGGATTTCACCGGCGCCCAGCGCTTCCATCTTCATCGCCCACTCCACCGCGTCCAGGCCGGTCGGCTTGCGACCGCCATGGGTGAAGATCTCCCAGCGCGGGGTTTCGCCCGGGCCGGAGACTTTTTTCGCGTCGATGGCGACCACGATGCATTGCGAGCCAAAGTGCTGCGCGGCTTCACCGACGAACTCGGGGTTGAACACGGCAGCGGTGTTGATCGAGACCTTGTCCGCGCCGGCGTTGAGCAGGTTGCGGATGTCTTGCACGGTGCGTACGCCACCGCCCACGGTCAGCGGGATAAACACCTGGCTGGCCATGCGCTCCACGGTATGCAGCGTGGTGTCGCGGCCGTCGACGCTGGCGGTGATGTCGAGAAAGGTAATCTCGTCGGCACCTTGCTCATCGTAGCGACGGGCGATTTCCACCGGGTCGCCGGCGTCGCGGATGTTCTCGAACTTGACGCCCTTGACCACGCGACCGTTGTCGACGTCCAGGCAAGGGATGATGCGTTTGGCCAGCGCCATGGTCAGTCCTCAGCCGTTGTAGGCATCGCAGTAAGCCTGGGCTTCCGCGACGTCCAGAGTACCTTCGTAAATTGCACGGCCAGTGATGGCGCCGATGATACCGGGGGCCTTGGCGTCCAGCAGCGACTTGATGTCGCCCAGGTTGTGAATGCCGCCGGAAGCGATCACCGGAATCTTCGTCGCTGCCGCCAGTGCTGCGGTGAACGGCACGTTGCAGCCCTGCATCATGCCGTCTTTGGCGATGTCGGTATAAACGATGGCGGACACGCCGTCGGCCTCGAATTGTTTGGCCAGGTCGATCACCTGGATGGTGCTGATTTCAGCCCAGCCGTCGGTGGCGACGAAGCCGTCTTTGGCGTCCAGGCCGACGATGACTTTGCCCGGGAACGCGCGGCAGGCTTCAGCAACGAACGCCGGGTCTTTCACGGCCTTGGTGCCGATGATCACGTAGCTCACGCCAGCCTTGACGTAATGCTCGATGGTCTCCAGGGAGCGAATACCGCCGCCGATCTGAATCGGCAGGTTCGGGTAGCGCTTGGCGATTGCGGTGACCACTTCACCGTTAACTGGCTGGCCTTCGAAGGCGCCGTTCAAGTCCACCAGATGCAGACGACGGCAGCCCCCTTCTACCCATTTGGCAGCCATGCTCACCGGGTCATCGGAGAACACGGTGGAATCTTCCATGCGGCCTTGGCGCAGGCGTACACAAGCGCCGTCCTTAAGATCGATAGCGGGGATAATCAGCATCTGGCAAACCTTATTCGATAGTCAGCAATGCTTGGGAAATCAGGGTTTCTCAAGCGACCACAAGTCGCTTTCGATGCTTTCGAACCTTTCTTTAAGGAGCGTCTGCGTGTCGAAAATCGCCTTGTTGTAATAGTGCGGCGCAACTTCGGTGGTAAACAGCTCAAGAATCTCGGCGACTTCGAACGAACCCAGCTTGAGTTCGAAACGGTCCTCCATGAAGCGCTGGATCTTGAGGGTAGCTTCACTCTCCTGTTCAGGCGTGAGGCTCAAGACCGGCACCTTCGGCTTCCTGGCCACTTACCAGCGACCATCCCACGCGGCGAAGTTCTGCAACAATTGCAGGCCGTGGGTATGGCTCTTCTCCGGGTGGAACTGCACGGCAAAGCGCGAACCTTCGGCCAGCGCTGCGGCGAAATCGACACCGTAATGCCCGCCGCCCACCACCTGGCCCGGCTTGCCGGCGGCGATGTAGTAGCTGTGCACAAAGTAGAAACGCGCCATGTCCGGCACGTCGTGCCACAGCGGGTGATCCACGGTTTGGCGCACTTCGTTCCAGCCCATGTGCGGGACTTTCAGGTGTTCGCCGTCTTCGTGCAGGTCTTTGCCGAAGAACTTCACCTGGCCCGGAAACAGGCCGATGCAGTCCACGCCCTCGTTCTCTTCACTGCTGTCGAGCAAGGCTTGCATGCCCACGCAGATGCCGAGAAACGGGCGGTCCTGGCTGACTTCGCGCACCAGGCTGTCAAAGCCCAGGCGGCGGATCTCGGCCATGCAATCGCGAATCGCGCCGACGCCCGGAAACACCACCCGGTCGGCTTCGCGAATCACGTTGGCATCGCTGGTGATCAGCACCTTGCCGGCACCTACGTGCTCGAGGGCCTTGGCCACCGAGTGCAGGTTACCCATGCCGTAATCGATAACCGCGACCGTCTGCATTACAGAACGCCCTTGGTCGACGGCATTTGCCCGGCCATGCGCTCATCCAGCTCCACGGCCATGCGCAGCGCGCGGCCGAAAGCCTTGAACACGGTTTCGATCTGGTGGTGGGTGTTGGTGCCGCGCAGGTTGTCGATGTGCAGGCTGACGAGTGCGTGGTTGACGAAACCCTGGAAGAATTCCTGGAACAGGTCGACGTCAAAGCCGCCCACGGTGGCGCGGGTGTAGGGCACGTGCATCTGCAGGCCTGGGCGGCCGGAGAAGTCGATGACTACGCGCGACAGCGCTTCGTCCAGCGGGACATAGGCGTGGCCGTAGCGACGGATGCCTTTTTTGTCGCCGATGGCCTTGGCAAATGCCTGGCCGAGGGTGATGCCTACGTCTTCCACCGTGTGGTGGTCGTCGATATGCAGGTCGCCCTTGCTGACGATATCCAGGTCGATCAGCCCGTGGCGGGCGATCTGGTCCAGCATGTGCTCAAGAAAAGGTACGCCGATATCAAATCGGGCCTTTCCGGTGCCATCCAGGTTGATCGAGACTTTAATCTGGGTTTCCAGAGTGTCGCGCTCGACGGATACCTTACGTTCGGCCATCACCAGCTCCGCAAAATCATTGGGCGAAAAAGGCAGCCATTATAGGGGCGCGGGCGCTAAACAGAAACATCGGAGGGGATAAGACTGACGAGTTGAAGAGAGGAATGTCGGGGATAGACATGTGTGTACATGTGGGTACCCGCTTATGTGGCGAGCGGGCTTGCCCCGCGTTGGGCTGCGAAGCAGCCCCAAAACTTACCTACGCGTTTTGACTGAAAAAACGCGCCGGGCTCATTGGGGTCGCTTCGCGACCCGACGCGGGGCAAGCCCGCTCGCCACAAAAAGCCGGTCCCTACAGACATTGCATCAGTGGAACAGGACAGCCGTTTTCTGCAGGGTCACCCACACACCCCACGCCAACGGAATACCCACCACCAGCCAGGCAGCGATCGCCATTGGCACAGTGCCGGATGCCGCTTTCCACTCAAGCGAGGTGGAAGCGTCAGCGCCCTTGTCATGGCCCAGCGCTTGTTCAGCCGCCAGTTCGGCGTCGGTCATGAAGTACTTGTCGGCCACCGGGCGCACCAGCAGGTTGCAGATGAAACCCAGCACCAGCAGGCCAGAGAGAATGTACAAGGTGATGTCGTAGGCCGCAGCGCGTTCAACGCCGATGCTCAGCTGATACTCACGCAGGTAGTTCACCAACACCGGGCCGAGCACGCCGGCTGCGGCCCAGGCGGTCAACAGGCGACCGTGGATCGCGCCGACCATCTGCGTACCGAACAGGTCGGCCAGGTAAGCCGGAACCGTCGCAAAACCACCGCCGTACATCGACAGGATGATGCAGAACGCCGCCACAAACAGCGCCACGTTGCCCAGGTGACCCAGGTTCGGGATCAGCGCGTACAGGGCAAAGCCCAGGGCGAAGAACACGAAGTAGGTATTTTTGCGGCCCAGGTAGTCGGAGAACGACGCCCAGAAGAAGCGGCCACCAATGTTGAACAAGCTCAACAACCCGGTGAAGCCCGCCGCGATGGCCGCAATTGAAGCCAGTTGCCCGGCATCAAGCTGACCGAACGGCACATCAACTCCCAGCAACTTGCCACCGAATACTTCCTGCAACAGCGGCGAAGCCATGCCGAGGATGCCGATACCGGCGGAAACGTTCAGGCACAACACCAGCCATACCAGGCGGAATTGCGGGGTTTTCCAGGCCACGTTCACGTGCACGTGACGGTGAGTGATCATCGCGTTGCTGGCTTTTTTCGCCGGTGCGGTCCAGCCCTCAGGCTTCCAGCCGGTCGGCGGAACGCGGTACGAGAGTGCGCCGCCGATCATGAACACGAAGTAGATCACGGCCATGACCGCGAAGCTCTGCCACACGCCCACGCTGGTCGGCGAAGCAAAGTGGCCCATCAAGGCTGCAGCCAGTGGAGCACCTACCATCGCGCCGCCGCCAAAGCCCATGATCGCCATGCCAGTGGCCATGCCGCGCTTGTCCGGGAACCACTTGATCAGCGTCGACACCGGCGAGATATAGCCCAGGCCCAGGCCGATACCGCCGATCACGCCGGAGCCGATCCACATCAGCCAGATTTGGTGGGTGTACACACCCAACGACGAGATCAACAGGCCGCCACACCAGCACAGCGCCGATACAACGCCAGCCTTGCGCGGCCCGGCATGTTCCAGCCAGCCGCCCCAGATAGCTGCCGAGCAGCCCAGGAAGATGAAGAACAGGGTGTAGATCCAGCCCAGCATGGAGATGGGCCAGTCGCACTGGGACGAAAAGACTTGGGTGATGAAGCTCATGTCCGGCGCGCAGGCGACCGGTGCGGTGATACCCAATGCTTTGGAGAGTGGCAGCCAGAACACGGAGAAACCGTAGGCCATGCCGATGCACAAGTGAATGGCCAGGGCGGCCGGTGGAACCAGCCAGCGGTTGAACCCGGGCTTGGCGATAATGCGCTCCTTGGACAGGAACGCAGGCTGTGCGGCAGTGGAACCTGCCACAGTGCTAGTGCTCATTAGTGTTTACCCCAGTTATTAGTATGTGCCCGTCATGCGCTCTCTCCCTCGGCCTTGCACGCAGAGCGTGGCCGTTGTTGTTGAGTAAAGCTCCATTTAACGCGACGTTGTGTCGCAGACGACAGACGAACCTGCGCAGATTAGCACCTGTGAGTGACAGAAAAACCAAACTGACATCACCTTTTTCATGTCGCCTGATTTTTTTGACGTCAAATTCCCGTTTTGCCGGCGCTGGATACAATGTAACGATGGAAGAACCGACGCAGGCCACCTGGCGTTATACTCTGCGGCTAATTTTTGAAATCGACATACAAGGACTCGCCCATGAAAGCGTTCGGCAAAATCCTGGGTCTGGTACTTCTCGGGCTGTTGCTGATCATTGTGGCCCTGGGCTTTGCCCTGACCCACCTCTTCGATCCCAACGATTACAAAGACGAGATTCGCCAGATTGCCCGCGACAAGGCCCACATCGAGCTGACGCTCAATGGCGATATCGGCTGGAGCCTGTTCCCCTGGCTGGGCCTTGAGTTGCATGAAGCCAGCGTGGCGACCATGACCAACCCGACCCAACCGTTCGCCGACCTGCAGATGATTGGCCTGTCGGTGCGCGTGCTGCCACTGCTGCGCCGCGAAGTGCAGATGAGCGATGTTCGCGTGGAAGGCCTGAACCTGCGCCTAAACCGCGACAAGCAGGGCCACGGCAACTGGGAAGACATCGGCAAGAACGTGACCGAAACGACAGCCAACGCGCCTGTTCCCGGAACCGTGCAACCGCCTGCCGAACCCGAGCCGGAAAAACCGCCTAAGCCGATTCGCCTGGACATCGACAGCCTGACCATCAACAACGCCCGCGTTGAATACAACGATGAGCTGACCGGCAAGCAATACAGCGCCGAAAGCATCCAGTTGAGCGCCGGCGCGGTCCATGAAGGGGCGAGCATTCCGCTGAAACTCACCGCATTCCTGGGCAGCAACCAGCCGCTGATGCGCGTCAAGACCGAGCTTAACGGCAACTTGCGCATTCAGCGTGCGCTCAAGCGCTACCAGTTCGAAGACATGAAGCTCAGCGGCGAAGCCACGGGCGAGCCACTGCAAGGCAAGACCGTCACCTTCTCCACCCAGGGCCAATTGCTGGTGGACCTGGCGGCGAACATCGCCGAATGGACCAACATCAAGCTGTCTGCCAACCAACTGCGCGCCTTGGGCGAAGTGAAGGTCAGCGACCTGAGCAAAGCCCCGCAACTGAGCGGCGCCTTGTCCATCGCTCAGTTTGACCTGGCCAAGTTCCTCGACAGCGTCGGCCACCCGCTGCCACCAATGGCCGCAGGCAGCCTGAGCAAAGTCGAACTGGTCAGCCGCCTTAAGGGCACCTCGACCAGTGCAGCCCTGGAAGACCTCAACCTGAAGCTCGACGGCAGCACCTTCACCGGTCGCGTCGCCGTGGATGATTTCGCCAGGCAATCCCTGCGCGTGCAGCTCAAGGCCGACACGTTCAACGCCGACAACTACCTGCCAGCCAAGTCCGAGTCCGCCAAAGGCGCAGCCGCTGCGCGTCAGGTCGAAGTGCAGAACAGCGAGATGGGCGCCATGGCCGCCGGTGGCACCACACCGCTGCCGGATGCGCCGACCAAAGCCGCGTGGAGCAGCGACAAACTGCTGCCGTTGACACGCCTGCGCACGCTCGATGTGGATGCTGACCTGGCGTTCGGTCAACTGACCCTGAGCAAATTGCCGATCCAGAACGCGGCACTCAAAGCCTCCGGCATCGACGGCCAGCTCAAGCTCGACACCCTGAGCGGCGGCCTCTACAACGGCACCTTCCAGGCCAACGGCACCCTTGATGTGCGCCAGGATATTCCGCTGCTGGCGCTGCAAACCCACATCAAGCAAGTGCCGGTTGAACGCATCCTGCAAGCCCAGGGGCAAAACCCGCCGGTGAAAGGCCAGATCACCCTGGACAGTAACCTCAGCGGCCGTGGCAACAGCCAAAAAGCGCTGATCGACAGCCTCAACGGCACGGCCAACGTTGTGATCAACAACGGCGTGCTGCTCAATGCCAACCTTGAACAGCAACTGTGCACCGGCATCGCGTTGCTCAACCGCAAAACCCTGAGCAGTACGCCACAGGGCAAGGACACGCCGTTCCAGGAACTGCGCGGCAACCTGACCTTCCGTAACGGCGTGGCGAGCAACCCGGACCTGAAAGTGCGGATCCCGGGCCTGACGGTGAACGGCGACGGTGACATCGACCTGCGCGTGCTGGGCATGGACTACCGCGTGGGCATCATCGTCGAAGGTGACCAGCGCGACGTGTCGGACCCGGCCTGCCAGGTCGGCGCCAACTTCCAGGGCATCGAAGTGCCGCTGCGTTGCCGTGGCCCGCTGGAACTGGGCGCCAAGGCCTGCCGCCTGGACAAGGACGGCTTGACCCAAGTGGCCGTCAAAGCGGCCGGCAACAAGTTCAGCGAGAAGCTGGAAGAGAAGCTCGACAAGGTCAACCCACAGCTCAAAGATGCTTTGAAAGGCCTGTTCAAACGATGAGAGACGAGCAGTTTTCGCAGGCGGTGCTGGACTGGTACGACCGCCACGGTCGCCATGACCTGCCCTGGCAACAGGGCATCACGCCTTACCGGGTGTGGGTCTCGGAGATCATGCTGCAGCAAACCCAGGTCAGCACCGTGCTGAACTATTTCGACCGTTTCATGGCTTCCCTGCCGACGGTCGAAGCCCTGGCCGCCGCGCCGGAAGATGAAGTGCTGCACCTGTGGACCGGCCTGGGTTACTACACCCGCGCGCGCAACCTGCAGAAGACCGCAAAAATTGTGGTCGCCGACTACGGCGGCGAGTTTCCCAAGGATGTGGAAAAGCTCACTGAGCTGCCGGGCATCGGCCTATCCACCGCCGGTGCGATCGCCAGCCTGAGCATGGGCCTGCGCGCGCCGATTCTCGACGGCAACGTCAAGCGCGTGCTGGCGCGCTTTACCGCGCAAGAGGGCTACCCGGGCGAGCCAAAGGTGGCCAAGCAGCTGTGGGCCACCGCAGAGCGCTTCACGCCGCAGACCCGCGTCAACGCCTACACCCAGGCGATGATGGACATGGGCGCCACACTCTGTACACGCAGCAAGCCCAGCTGCCTGCTCTGCCCGCTGGAAAAAGGCTGCGAAGCGCACATGCTCGGCCTGGAGACGCGCTACCCGATCCCCAAGCCGCGCAAGACCATTCCGCAAAAGCGCACGCTGATGCCGATGCTGGCAAATGCCGAAGGCGCGATTCTGCTTTATCGGCGCCCCTCAACGGGCCTGTGGGGCGGCCTGTGGAGCTTGCCGGAGCTGGACGACCTGCAAGACCTCGAACACCTCGCCCACCAGCACGCGCTCGAACTGGGCAAGCACCACGAACTGCCGGGGCTGATTCACACTTTCAGCCACTTCCAGCTGGCCATCGAGCCGTGGCTGGTGCAGGTCGAGGAATCCGCCCATCACGTGGCCGAGGCCGACTGGCTCTGGTATAACCTCGCCACCCCGCCGCGCCTGGGCCTTGCTGCCCCGGTCAAGAAGCTGCTGAAGCGCGCGGCCGACGTATTGAACGCAGGAGAGTTGTCATGACCCGCACCATCATGTGCCGCAAGTACAAAAAAAAATTACCGGGCCTGGAACGCCCTCCGTACCCGGGCGCCAAAGGTCAGGATGTGTTTGATCACGTCTCGGCCGATGCCTGGGATGCCTGGATGAAACACCAGACCCTGCTGATCAACGAAAAACGCCTGAACATGATGAACGCCGAAGATCGCAAATACCTGGCGGGCGAGATGGACAAGTTCTTTTCCGGCGAGGATTACGACAAAGCTGACGGTTACGTGCCACCTGCTCAATAAGTGATCAAAAACCGGGGTCGGCACGTAAGCGACGGTAATAATTAAATATTTTTTGAAAACTTGCTTGACGACCCCCTGAAAAACCAGTTTAATGCGCCCCGTTGCCCAGATAGCTCAGTCGGTAGAGCAGGGGATTGAAAATCCCCGTGTCGGCGGTTCGATTCCGTCTCTGGGCACCACTCATTAGTTTCAGGTGGTGCAAGCATCATCTGAAACACACAAAAAACCCGCCTAGTGCGGGTTTTTTGTTGCCTGCGATTTGTTGCTCGTTGAATACCACCGCCTATGCCGCCCAGTGATGGCATCGTGATATGATTCAAAATATGCCAAGGCCGGCGAGTCACACGATGCGGATGCATCCCCTCCTGTAACCGTCAGCCATTGCATATCCATTCGCGAAGGCAAAACGACGGACTTATACCTCCCCGTGCTTCCCCCTTCAAAAAGCTGCAGCCCTTCGCGAACCAACCCTGAAGCCTGTCGACGCCATACACACGGAAGAGTTATGTCCACCATCAACGAATTAAAAGACAAAATCGACACCAAGACCCTCAACATGGTGTTGCTGGCAGCCGCCACGGCGGGCCTGTACCTCTTTCTCTGGGTGTACAGAAGCAACCTGATCCTCAGCGAAACCACAAAAAAACAGGTGGTAGACAACACCTACATCATCTGGCTCGCGGTGTGTCTTGGCCTGGGTGGCGCGCTCTCCGGGACGGATAACGTGTTGCAAAATACCATTGCGATGATTCTGCTCATCGCCTCCAACGTCATGTACATCGTGTGGGCCTTCAAGGCTAAAAGCGCACTGTCTGAATACGCCCTCAGCGAACATAAAATCGATCTGCGGATGAACGCGTTCTACACCTTCTTCCTGAATATTTTCTACATCAACTACTGCGTCAACGACCTGCCGGAAGAACAGAGAAAGCAAAATATTCTGCGCGGTCACACCCAGCAGGCCTAAGACTTCACAGGGCGCAGGTGTGCGCCCGGTATCGCCGCCTCCAAGGAGCACGAGATGAAGTGCACACGCACTCGCCACAAAGTGGCACTGACACTGCTCGCGTCCCTGCTTTGCCTTGGCACTGCTCATGCAGCCAATGAAGAGCTGGCCCAAGAGGTGAAGGAAAGCATGCAGGAGACGTGGGACAAGGACACGTCTCCCGGCGAAAACACCATCAAAGACCTGACCTTGATCAGCAGGGGCAAAAACAAATATCGCGGTTTGGTTGAGGTCGATGGCCCGGACGGTCACGAAACCTTGAGCGTGGATGTCATGGTCGACGAAGACAATTTGATCTGGGAAATCGCCGACTGACGTATACGTCTCCACCCTTCCTTGCTTGGCAATATCCCAGCGTTACGTAGCCCAACGTATCGCTTACTCATTTGGGCATACGGAGAAACAAATGGCTTACACATCGATTATTTTCAAAAACCCAAATACGGGCGCCATGAAAGAAGCCCCTGTTGGCTTTTCGTGGACGACCTTTTTCTTTGGCTGTTTCCCGGCGCTGTTTCGCGGTGATCTGAAATACGGCCTGATCCAGTTCGTTATTGCAATGATCACGATGGGGCTGAGCAATATCGTTTTTGCATTCCTTTACAACACGCTCTACATCAAGGATCTAATTGGCCAAGGCTTCAAGGCCCAATCCATTGCCAGTGGCGATATCAACTTTGCCTCGGCAAAAATCGGCATGCAGATCCCGATGCTCGAAGCGGCTTGATACACAGCTGCACGCACACGCATTAATAAAAAGCCTCCTTATCGGAGGCTTTTTGTTAACTGAAATTTTAAACCGTGAAAGGCAACACCTCTCAAGGCCACCCGCCTACTGAAGCAAAAACACCATCAGCGGATTGTCATTCAGCCGGTCTTCAAAGTCTGGCGCCTGTTGCTCCAACGGCGTGCCTTTAAGCAACTCAACTTCCTTGCGCGCCACGATCACCCAGGATGGCCGAGGCAACGCGGCCAATTGCTCAGGCTCTTTACCACTCAAAAACAGCGGCTGCTCATCGTGATCCAGGTTCATCATGTAGCGCACCGCCCAGGTGTCGCGGCCCAGGTCGACAAACACCAACGGCCCCGGTTGCGCATCGCGCAGTGCTTCCACCTGGCTGACAAACGTGCGGGTATCGAATTGCAAGTCTTTGGCCGGATCAATCACTACCACCAGCAGCAACCACTGCGCGGCCAGGGCGATTACGCTGAGCGATACAAGGCGCAACGCACGGCGCCAGGCGATCAATGCCGCCACTTGCAGGACCACCATCACGCCAATCAGTAGCGGCAGCGACACGTCAGGCCAGTAGCCGTGTTTCTGCCAGGCATGCCGACACACAAACAGCACTACCACGCATAACGCCGGTAGCGCAGCGACAAGCCATTCATAGCAGCGGCGCACGCCCACCAGCCAGTTTTGCGCTTGCAGCAGCCCATAGGCGGCGACAGCGGCAAACATCGGCACCATCGGCAGAATGTAATAAGCGCGCTTGAAGTGTGGCACCGACAGCCCGAGCAAGATCATCAAGCCGCAAGCCGCGAGCCGAACCAGCAACTGCACATCGTCATTCACCCAACGCTCCGACCAGCGATGACGCAGCGCGATCAAGGTCAGCAGCGCCAAGGGCACCACCGGGAAATACCGGTACAGACTCAATTTGAAGTAGAAGTAGAACGGCTCGCCCGACTCGTCGAGCCGCCCGCCCACCTGCATCCTGAACACTTCATCGGCAAACGCGTCGCCACCGCTGAACCGCGCCAGCTTCATCAGCACCCACCAGCAGACGGCGAGCAACACCAACCCGACGATGCCGTGAATCAGCACCTGTTTGACCCGCGCCCCTGGCCGACCCAGCGCCCAGTACACGCACACCACACCACACACCTCGATCAGCCCCAGCGGCCCGCGGATCGCGAACGCCAGCACAAACAGCGGGAACACGGCCAGTTGCCTGGCGCGCGAGCCCAATTGCTCACCGCTGTGCAGCAGGTAAAAACTGCCTACGCACAACAGCGCGACCATCTGATCCAGGCATACCGAACGCGATTTATCGAGCAGCTGAGTGGTGAGCAGCGTCAGCAAAACGGTCAGCAGCGCCCAGGGCCGACCGGACGGCGCCAGCAAGCGATAGATCAGCGCAATGACGCCTGCCGACGCCAGCGCCGTCGGCAGCACGTTCGCCAAGTGGTTCGGCGCACCAAACAATCGCGCAAATACGTAGCTGAAGAAGGTCGCGGTACCGGGATAATCCGCGTACGGCTGACCGTAAGTCGTCGGGAAAAGGCTTGCACCGTGGCGAAACATTTCCTGCATGAACAGCGCCCAGCGGCCGTCAAACCCTTGGGGCACCTGATCCCAGATACCCAGGGTAAACAGCAGCAGAGCGATCAGGAAAATGCCCAGGGACTCCAGGCGAAAACGACTGCGATGGTCCATCAGTATTCCTTCCAGGTAGGGTACGCCGCCGCCATGGTGCCGACTCACCGCCTGAATAATGCCTGAACAAACCCGAAGATTTTCGGGCTTATCGACGGGCGCGCCACACCAGCGCCGGGATCAGCCGGATGTAGACCAGCTCGCCGACCAACTCCACCAGGGTTTGCAATATCACCGCCGTCGCGGCCAGCCCGCGCACATCCTCAGGCAACGCCAATGCCAGGGGCAGTACCACCAACGAATTGCGGGTCGACGCACTGAACGTGACTGCCCGCGCCGTCGCAGCAGGCAACGCGAACAGCCGCGCCGCCAGCACGCCCATCAGCGGCGCCAGTAACAAAAAGCCTGCGTAGACCGGGATCACGGGCAACAACAACCCGATATCTCGCACCACCGAGTTGATCTGCGAGCCGATCACTACAAATAAAACCAGCGCCATTGCCGGTACCGGCAGCCAGGCCCAGGCGTTGCTCCAGGCGCAGGCAACTCTTGAGCGTCGCGCCAGGGACGCAGTCAGCACCGCCAGCACCATCGGCAGCACAATCAACAACAGGAACGCTTCGACAAACGGCCCCACCGCCACCACCCCTTCCGATTGCGCGCCCAACATGACGCTCAAGTACACCGGCAGCAGCACCAGTTGCAGCAGCAACAGAATGGGTGTGGCAGCGAGCATCAGCCGCGAATCGCCTTTGCCGATATGGGTGAACACCACCACATAGTCGATGCAAGGCGTCAGCAATACCAACAACGCTCCCATCAGCAGCGCCGGGCGCTCCACCAGGCCACGGGTCAATGCCCAGACCAGCAACGGCACCAGAATAAAATTGGCCAGCAGCAAGGCGTAAATAAAGCGCCTGTTGCCCAGGCCTTCGCGCAGATCAAGAAAGGGTATTTGCAGGAACATTGCGTACATCAGCACGGCAATGGCAGGCGTGACCAGTACGCCGAGGCCTTGGGCTGACAAGGGTGCGAGCACGCCGAACGTAACCGCCAGGAGGATGGCGACGAAGTAGATCGGGATCTGGTTGTGCTCGAGGGTGTCGCGGGTCATGGAAACGCTCTGTTGGGCCGCAAGGGTGCAAGCCTATGCAGCTACCGGGGCACAGTCGAGCGCTAAACTCGGGCGAGCAGTGTGGCTGATTGCATTGGCATGGCTGCAACAAGGCGCGCTGGTGCACGACATACCGGGGCGCCGCGTGACGGATCGCAGCTAGATTCCCTTGGGATTTCCCCCAACCTGCGCTTCAATACCCCACCCAGATTCATACCCCAAGGACGTTGAGCCCATGGCCTCGCCGAACAAGCAGCAAAAACGTGCCCACCGGGCAAAGGCCAAGGCCAAGCAAAACCGCACTCAACGTGCCGTCGCGACCAAGCCGGATGCATTCGCCGGTGATGACAGCCGCATTGACCTTGAGTCAGTGGATTTGACCGAGTTGTTTGTGGAAATGCGCACCGCCGGCGAGACCAGCCAGCAGGCATTGTGTTCGGCTTTCCTGGCGCACCCGCTGCTGGCGGTGGTGCTGGAGCAGGAAGGTGAGGAAGAAGCCACCGACTTTATCCTGACTGCGCTGATTGAGTATCGGCAGTGGGCCACGGACAGCGATGATGAGGCGGCTGCGCTGGCGTGGATTGAGTCGCCGGAGTTTCAGGCGGATTACGTGGCAGCGTCGCAGGCGCTGGCCAACTCCCAGGACTGATCACAACCAAATGTGGGAGCCGGGCTTGCCCGCGATGGCGGTGTATCAGTCAAAGAATATGTCGACTGATACACCGCCATCGCGGGCAAGCCCGGCTCCCACATTGACTTACGCCATCAATTCAACACCGCAGCGCCTGTCTTCTGCGCCTTGCGACGACTCGACACATAAAGCCCCGCCGCCACCACCAGCACACTCAAAATCCCGGTCGCGATGATCTCGACCCGGTGCGCTTCCTGGAACAGCATGATGGTCAACGTACCGACGATAAACACCATCACCGCGTAGGTCAGGCCCGGAAACAGCCACATCTTGAACACGATCTTCTCGCCAGCAGCCGTGCGCTTCTGGCGCATGCGCAGTTGCGACACCGCGATTACCAGGTACACCAGCAAGGCGATGGCGCCGGAGCTGGCCAGCAGGAATTCGAACACCGCCGCCGGAGCCACGTAGTTGGCGAATACTGCCAGGAACGCTGCGCCTGTGGACAACAGCACAGCCCAGTAAGGCGTGCCGCTTTTGTTGGTGCGCTTGGCCACTGCCGGTGCGTCGCCGCGACGGCCCAGCGAAAACAGCATGCGCGACGCGGTGTACAGCGCCGAGTTCAGGCAACTGGTCACGGCAACCAACACCACCAGGTCGACGATCAGCTTGGCATTCGGGATGCCCATACGCTCCAGCACGGTCTGGTAGGAACCTACCGCTGCGAGGTTAGGATCGTTCCATGGCACCAGGGACACGACGATGAAGATCGACAGCAGGTAGAACAAACCAATCCGCCAGATCACCGAGTTGGTGGCCTTGGTGATTTGCTGGCCAGGGTTCTTCGATTCAGCCGCCGCAATGGTGACGATCTCGGTGCCCATGAACGAGAACATGGTGGTCAGGATCGCCGCCATGACTGCGCCCATGCCATTTGGCATAAAGCCCTGGGTGTCGAACAAGTGCGATACGCCACTGACTTGGCTGGTCGGCAGGAAGCCGAAAATCGCGGCCAGGCCGAGGATCACAAACGCGACGATGGCGACCACTTTGATCAGCGCAAACCAGAACTCGAACTCACCGTAGTTCTTCACGCTGAACAGGTTGGTCGCGGTCAGCAGCAACGTGATGATCAGGGTAAACGCCCAAATCGCCACGCCGGGGAACCAGGCGTGGAGGATGGTCGCAGCGGCGTTGGCTTCCAACGGAATCACCAGCACCCAGAACCACCAGTACAGCCAGCCAATGGTGAAACCGGCCCAGTGGCCAATTGCGCGGTCGGCGTAGGTGGAGAACGAACCGGTGTCCGGCGAGGCCACGGCCATTTCGGCGAGCATGCGCATCACCAACACCACCAGCGTGCCCGCAGCGGCATACGCCAGCAGTACGGCCGGGCCAGCGGCAGCAATCGCGTGGCCGGAGCCGACGAATAAACCGGCACCGATAACGCCGGCAATCGACAGCATGGTGACGTGACGCGGTTTGAGCCCTTGTTCGAGGTCATTGGAGCTTTGCGTACTACTCATTGACACACCTTTACGAGGATTTGCGAAAACGGTCCGCCCGGCCTGCGATCTTTCTCGTGAAAAGAAACCAACGGGGCGTTCTTTATTTTTTACGCAAGATTTGCGCCAAAATGTTACAAAACCACGATTGACGCGGGCTATAGGACAATTCATTAGTCGTTGCAAGTCATTGAGAACAATGGCATTCCGCTATTGCGTTACCGACTGACTCACTTTCAAGACGAATAAACGCACCATAAACACACACAAAAAGTACGTGACGCCCCATTAAAGGGCTGATATGCGCCGTTTGCCCGGTTAACCCTTCCAACACCCGGCCAAAGCTGGCACCATCGCGCCCTTTTTTACGCGAAGCCTGCGGTTTTCCGGGTTCAAACGGCTGTTCGGTTGTTCATGGCGCGACACACTGCTGCGCTGATGCGACACCCTGCCGCGCGCCCCCGTTAACCGTCTGCAGGGCTGTTGGCTGTCATCCAAACGCTATGCTAGGTTGGCGCCTCGCAGGGAAGGCCGCCCAACAGCGCCGAACGCAACGAACACAATGAGGACCGCACATGGCCGAGGCCGCGCCCGCGCTTGAAATTCGCAACTTGCATAAACGCTACGGTGAGCTGGAGGTACTTAAAGGTATCTCGCTGACCGCTCGCGACGGCGACGTGATCTCGATCCTGGGTTCCTCCGGTTCCGGCAAGTCCACCTTTTTGCGCTGCATTAACCTGCTGGAAAACCCGCATCAGGGCCAGATTCTGGTGGCCGGCGAAGAGCTCAAGCTCAAGGCCGCGAAAAACGGCGAGCTGATGGCTGCCGACGGCAAACAGATCAACCGCCTGCGCAGCGAAATCGGTTTTGTGTTTCAAAACTTTAACCTGTGGCCACACATGAGCATCCTCGACAACATCATCGAGGCGCCGCGCCGTGTGCTCGGCCAGAGCAAGGCCGAGGCCATAGAAGTGGCCGAAGCCTTGCTGGCCAAGGTCGGCATCAGCGACAAGCGCCACGCCTACCCGGCGCAATTGTCCGGCGGCCAGCAACAACGGGCGGCCATCGCGCGCACCCTGGCGATGCAGCCCAAGGTCATCCTGTTCGACGAGCCGACCTCGGCCCTTGACCCGGAAATGGTTCAGGAAGTACTAAGTGTGATCCGCGCGCTGGCCGAAGAGGGCCGCACCATGCTGCTGGTCACCCATGAAATGGGCTTCGCCCGTCAGGTCTCCAGCGAAGTGGTGTTCCTGCACCAGGGCGTGGTCGAAGAGCAAGGATCGCCACAGCAGGTATTTGATAACCCGCTTTCGGCGCGCTGCAAACAATTCATGTCGAGCAACCGCTAACGGAGCAACATGCATGCAGACCTATAAAAAATTCCTTCTGGCTGCGGCCGTCTCAATGGCGTTCAGCGCCACGGCCATGGCAGAAACCTTAAAAATGGGGATTGAAGCGGCCTACCCGCCCTTCAACAATAAAGACGCCAGCGGCAACGTGGTCGGCTTCGACAAAGACATCGGCGACGCGCTGTGCGCCAAGATGAAAGTCGACAAGTGCGAAGTGGTTACCTCCGACTGGGACGGCATCATCCCGGCCCTGAACGCCAAGAAGTTCGACTTCCTGGTGTCCTCGCTGTCGATCACCGATGAGCGCAAGCAAGCCGTCGACTTCACCGACCCGTACTACTCCAACAAGCTGCAATTCATCGCGCCCAAAGCCACCGCCGACTTCAAACCCGACGCGGCCTACCTGAAGGGCAAGATCATCGGTGCACAACGCGCGACGCTGGCCGGCACCTACCTGGAAGACAAGCTGCCGGACACCACCGCCAAGCTCTACGACACCCAGGAAAACGCCTACCTTGACCTGACGTCCGGGCGCCTGGACGGCATCCTCGCCGACAAGTACGTGCAGTACGAATGGCTCAAGAGCAAAGACGGTTCGGCCTATGAATTCAAGGGCGACCCGGTTGTAGAAAGCGACAAGATCGGTATCGCCGTGCGCAAGGGCGACCCGCTGCGCGAGCGCCTGAACAAAGCCCTGGCAGAGATCAAGGCAGACGGCACCTACAAGAAGATCAACGACAAGTACTTCCCGTTCAGCATCGAATGATCTGAGCGACTTGCCCGACGCGCTCACCTGAGCGCGTCGGCTTTTAGCAATGCCTGCCGCGATATGAAAACACCATGAATTTCGATCTCTACGGATTCGGCCCGGCGCTTGCCGCTGGCGCGCTGATGACCGTCAAACTAGCGCTCACGGCCCTGTGCCTGGGGCTGGTGCTCGGCCTCGCCGGCGCCCTTGCCAAAACATCCCCATACAAGCCGTTGCAATGGCTTGGCGGCGCTTACTCGACCCTCGTTCGCGGCATTCCCGAGCTGCTGTGGGTGCTGTTGATTTACTTCGGCACGGTCAACTTGATGCGTGCCCTGGGGGAGTTTTTTGGTAACCCCGACCTTTCCTTGAGTGCCTTTGCCGCCGGGGTTATCGCCCTGGGCCTGTGCTTTGGCGCCTACGCCACGGAAGTGTTTCGTGGTGCGATCCTCGCCATTCCCAAGGGCCACCGCGAAGCCGGTGTGGCGTTGGGCCTGTCGAAGTTTCGAATCTTTACCCGGTTGATCATGCCGCAGATGTGGCGCATCGCCCTGCCCGGCCTGGGCAACCTGTTCATGATCCTGATGAAAGACACTGCGCTGGTGTCGGTGATCGGCCTGGAAGAAATCATGCGCCATGCGCAGATCGGCGTAACCGTGACTAAGCAACCGTTCACCTTCTTTATGGTCGCAGCCTTCATGTACCTGGGCCTTACCGTGCTGGCGATGATCAGCATGCATTTCCTGGAAAAACGCGCCGCCCGCGGCTTCGCAAGGAGCACCCAATGAGCGGTGATTACAGCTGGCTCTCGCATTTCGACCTGGGCCTGAACTGGGCGGTGATCATCAAGTGGCTGCCCCGGCTGGCGCAGGGCGCGACCCTGACGCTTGAGCTGGTGGCCATTGCCGTGATCGCCGGTTTGCTGCTGGCCATTCCGCTGGGCATCGCCCGCTCCTCGCGCCGCTGGTACGTGAGTGCCCTGCCCTACGCCTACATTTTCTTCTTCCGTGGCACGCCGCTGTTGGTGCAGCTGTTTCTGGTCTACTACGGCCTGGCGCAGTTCGATACGGTGCGCGCGAGCTTCATGTGGCCGTACCTGCGCGATCCGTTCTGGTGCGCCACCGCGACCATGACCCTGCACACCGCCGCTTATATCGCCGAGATCCTTCGCGGCGCGATCCAGGCCATTCCGCCGGGCGAAATCGAAGCGGCGCGGGCCTTGGGCATGTCCAAACCCAAAACGCTGTTCTACATCATCCTGCCGCGCGCCTCGCGCATCGGCCTGCCGGCGTACAGCAACGAAGTGATCCTGATGCTCAAGGCCAGCGCCCTGGCCAGCACAGTGACCTTGCTGGAACTGACCGGCATGGCGCGCACGATCATCGCGCGCACCTACTTGCCGGTTGAGATCTTCTTCGCCGCAGGGCTGTTCTACCTGTTGATGGCGTACATCCTGGTGCGCGGTTTCAAACTGTTGGAACGCTGGCTGCGCGTTGATGCTTGCCAAGGACGTTGAGGCGCGCTTCCAGGCGCTGGATGCGTTTCTAATTGAGCACCAGGGGCTGTGGAAACCACGGCCCTTTACGCATCTGCACCTCCCCTGGGAAAGCGCGCACCCCGAGCTGGCCCAGTGGTTGCGCAACCGTTCACTGGCTGATGCCGAAACCAGCCATAACAGGCCCCATGAACTGCTGGCGCCTGCGCCTTTTCCACAGCTGGCGGAGCAAGCGCTGCGTTTGAGCGCTGTGGATAGGTTACCTACCCACGAATTGAAGCCTGCGCACCATCGCCTGAATGTCGATGTGCCTGGTCGCAAATGGCAACAGATCGAAGCCTTCAGCGCTGCCCTGCAGTGTGTGCAAACGCCCACGCACTGGCTGGACTGGTGCGCCGGCAAAGGCCATCTTGGCCGCCGCTTGTTGCAACCCGGCCAACAACTGACATGCCTGGAATACGACCCGGCACTGATTGCCTCGGGCCAAGCCTTGAGTGATCACCACGGTTTAGCCGTTACCCATCAGTTGCAAGACGTAATGGCGGACATGTCGATCGACCCCGACCACAAGCCCGTTGCCCTGCATGCCTGCGGCGACCTGCACGTGCGCCTGCTGCAACTCGCCAGCGCTGCCGGCTGCAAGCGACTGGCACTGGCGCCCTGCTGCTACAACCGTATCAATGCCGACAGCTATCAAGCCCTGTCCCAGGCTGGCCGCGCGTCGCACCTGCAGTTGTCGATCGACGACCTGGGCCTGCCGCTGAGCGAAACCGTCACCGCCGGCACTCGCGTGCGCCTGCAACGGGACACTTCCATGGCCCGCCGCTTGGGTTTTGATCGGCTGCAACGACAAGTGCGCGGCTGCGACGACTACCTGCCCACACCGTCCCTGCCGGCGAGCTGGCTGGACAAACCCTTCGCCGACTACTGCCGGCAACTGGCGAGCCTCAAGGGTTTATCCACAGGTGAGCAAGACTGGTCAGCGCTGGAGGCTTACGGCTGGCGCCGCCTGGCCGAAGTGCGCAACCTGGAGTTGGTTCGCGGCATGTTCCGCCGCCCATTGGAAATGTGGCTGGTGCTGGACCGAGCGCTTTTTTTGTCGGAAAAAGGCTACAAGGTCGAGATAGGCAGCTTCTGCGAGCCCACGCTGACACCACGCAACTTGATGCTGTTGGCCGAGCGCGATTAAGGGGCAAAATCCACTGCGCGCGCCCTGTGGATAAGTCTGTTGATGGATTCTTTACAGAAGCTGTAGCCATAGGCGCCAGAGGCCAAAAGCCACGCTGGTCATTTTTTGTTCACAGAATAAAATGCACACAAAACAGGCAGTTGCAGCGTGTTGAGAACGGCTCCACAAAATGGCCTTTTCGTGACAGCAGTAACCAACCGATTGTGCATAAGCGTCTGGCACTAATCGTATAAACCGCGCTTTAAGCCTGCCTTTTTGGCGCCTTCAACAACTGGCAAATTTGATTGAAATCATCACTGACCAGTCGACTCGCGACGTTGTCCAGCGGGTCGGTGGCAAACGCCAACGCCTCGTTAATTTTCATGTCGCGATGAACCTCCAGCGGCGCTTTGCCCAGCCGCTGTTTCAACGCCTCGAGCATGTCCAGGCTGAAGGCACTGCTTTCATCCACTTGGTTGACCACCACATGCACCGCCGGTGGGCGTTCGCACTCAAGGTGCGGGGCGAGCAATACGTCCAAATGGTCCAGCGTGCCAAGGCACGCGGCATCGGCCTGCACAACCACCAGCACTACGTCGGAAACGCTCAGCGCTTGATGAAAGTAGACATTATTACCCGCTGGCGTATCGATGATCACCGTCTGGCGCTCGCTCAAGCCCATCGAGGCGAGGCGCCGTGCCAGCCACTGCGGCTCGTGCTTGAGCCAGCGCTCAAGACTTTGCTGCTGCTCGATATCGACAGTGCCAAAGGGAATCACCTGGCAACCGGCGAAACCTGGCTGCTGCAACGGCGCCCATTGCCCATGCGCCAAGCTGGTGCGGCCAATGCCGGGAGATGACGAATTGACGCCGAAGTGATGGAGCAGAGCGTTTTGCGGGTCCAGATCCAACGCCACTACCGATTCGCCGTGGCGCTGCAACCCGCTGCTCAAAGCCGTTACCAATGTGCTGCGACCCACACCGCCATTAATGGACACCAACGCCACCACTTTCGGGCGCAGCGCAGCAGGCTCAATCTGTCGGGAATGGGAATTTTCGTTGGCAGGCACGCTGCCGAAGAAGTGCATGCGCGCATTAATGCCTTGGGCATCATGGGTAACGTTTTTGCCGAACAGTGCCAGCAGTTCTTCACTAAGGCTCATAACCCATTCCTCACGACGCAACTTAAAGACGTGAAGTTCGACAAGCAGGCACTTGTCGCAGGTCTTTTTTATAGGCGTCCCTGTCGACGCATTCTGTGACAGCAATGAGGGAGTGTCATTATTTTGATGTTTTAGCGGACCGTTTTTTAGACAAGCGGTAAATGGTCAAATTAATGGCCGGTAAATGCTCAGTTAAGGCGCGCCTTCAAGGCACGGCAAAGCGCATTAACATCCTGGCAGCCCACACTGTTGAGCGCGGGGTCGAGCGGATCCAGCCCATAGGCCGGCGCCTCACAAAACGCCGGGTCACGGCGCACCTCACCCAATACGGCATCGCCAAGGCGCAGCTTGAATACCTCGGCCATGTCCTGGCTAAAAGCGTGAGAGGCATCGACTTGATTGATCGCATAGAAGCGCTGTGGAGCCGACTCACCTTCAAGGTAAGGCGCAAGCACCGCGTCCATATTGGCCAAGCGGCGGAACGACGCGGCGTCGGGCTTGACCACCACCAACACCACGTCGGCCACCGACATAGCCTGGTTCAGGTACACCGTACTCCCCGCCGGCAAATCGATGACCACCGTGTCCTGGCCATTCAGCCCCAGCCCGGCCAAGCGCTTGCCGAGAAACTCGAGATCCTGGCCCAACCAGCGAGTCAGGCTTTGTTGCTGCACCAGGTCCGTTTCACCAAAAGCCACCAAGCGGCACCCGGCAAAACCGCGCTCGGGCAACGCCTCCCAGGTTTGATTAAGCAAACTGGTCGCGCCGATGCCCGCGAGATCGCCGCCCAGGCACAGGTGATGACGCAACGCGTTTTGCGGGTCCAGATCCAACGCCAGCGCCGGATGCCCCTGACGCTGCAACCCACTGGCAAGCGCCGCCACCAACGTGCTGCGCCCCACACCGCCCGTCGCAGAAACCACCACAACGACCTTCGGCGCCAGCGGGTCCGAATACACCTCGCCACGCGGGCCTTCCACCAACTCGGCCGGGCGCAGAGCGCCCGCTGCGCCTTGACTCAACTGATCCAGCAAACGCCGCAAAGGCGCCGACGCCGATTCGAGCGCCACGGCCGGCTCGATAAACGAATTCGCACCCAGTGCGGTGTAAAGTTTTGAAATGTGATCTGCACGCCCCACTGACTGCTCCTCCCGTTCTATCCACAGGTAACTAAGGCGCGCATTGTGTGATATCAGAGTGATGGTGTCAGTATTTTGATGTTTGTAAGGAAATGCTTTCAGATGAGCGGCTTGACGTCATTTTTATGGCTCAATGCTAAGGTTTATATATTTGCTTTTAAATCAATTTGATACTGTATTTTTGTGCGATTTTTGATCGAATTCTTCTTATTTTAGCCAGCTCACCTTTGCCCTCGTATCGACGCGTATTTATGTCCTCATGCCCTACAAAATCACTCCCAGGCGTTTAATGGCCTTACCCACCATTGACCTCGAAGACTACACTCATCGAACCTCAACACTGCAAAACCCCATCGCCGCCAGCTTCACCGCCGACCTTACCTACATCGACTCCAAAGGCCAGCAGCACGTGCTGGAATACATGAAATTCACAGACGCCTGTGAAGACCGAAATTGACCCGTCGAGAGGCCCTGTGAAGCACCTTTGAGGCAGGGAAAAAGCAGCGTTCGCAAAGAAACCTCTGCTTCTGCAAAAATAGTAGGAATTCAGGGGTTTACAGATGCTTGGCAATCGCTATAATCGTCGCCCTAACACGCCGGTATAGCTCAGTTGGTAGAGCAACTGACTTGTAATCAGTAGGTCCCGGGTTCGACTCCTGGTGCCGGCACCATACAAGGTTCCAGAGAAGGCTTTCAAAATCTCTGACCCCCCCAAAAAACCCGCCTTCTGGCGGGTTTTTTCGTTTTAGCGTTCCATCGGTTTCCGTCAGAAACTGGTGGATTCCAACCGTTTTAAGGGTAGCGTTTGGGATACAGGTCACTTCGATAAAAGGGAGTACCCTTATGTCGCGCACCACAGCTCCGCTCTCCGACGCAGCTTGCCGCTTGGCAAAACCTACAGACCGCGCCTACAAGCTTTTCGACGGCGACGGCCTCTACCTCCTAGTCCAACCCAATGGCCGCAGAGGCTGGCGGCTCCGTTACGTCAAACCTGACGGACGCGAAGGACTGACCTCGTTCGGCAACTACCCCGCCATTGGCCTCGCCGATGCGCGCCGCAAGCGCTTGGAGGTCCAGCGAATGCTGGCGGATGGCGTTGATCCTATAGAGACGAAACACCAAGCTAAGGCGGAAGCCGTAATCAAAGGCAGAACCTTTGAAAGCGTTGCGCTCGACTGGCATACGGAAATGTCGGCCAAGTGGGCACCAGGCCATTCCAAGACAGTGATGAGCCGCCTCAAAACCCACGTATTCCCGCTGATCGGCGCACGCGCCATTGTTGATCTCGACACCCATGACCTTATGCAGCCCTTGGAAGCGATCAAGAAGCGCGGAACAATAGACGTTGCTTTAAGGGTACAAAACTACCTGCAGAGCATCATGCGTGAGGCAAAGCGCCTCCGGCTTATCACCATAAACCCTGCTTACGACCTCGAAGGCTCGATCAAGGCCCCGCGGGTGGTGCATCGCCCCGCTCTACCCTTATCGCGACTGCCGGAACTGCAGGAGCGGATCGACACCTATAAAGGCCGGGCACTTACACGTCTGACGGTGATGCTGTCGCTGCATGTATTTGTACGATCCAGCGAGCTGCGTTTCGCACGCTGGAGCGAGTTCGACCTCAAGCGCGGCACCTGGGAGATACCGGACACTCGCCCCGCGCTAGAAGGAGTACCCTTTTCCACAAAGGGTACGAAGATGGCAGGGGATATCCATTTAGTACCCTTATCGCCGCAAGCAGTGGCGCTACTCGAAAAAATCCATGCACTCACAGGCAAATTCGCATTGGTCTTCGCAGGGGATGCCAAACCCTGGAAGCCCATGTCCGAAAATACCGTGAACAATGCGCTTCGGACGATGGGATACGACACCAAAACCGATATCTGCGGACATGGGTTTCGTTCGATGGCCTGTAGCGCACTGATCGAGTCAGGATTGTGGTCGGAGACAGCCATTGAACGGCAGATGAGCCACAAGGAGCGTAACAACGTCCGCGCCGCTTATATTCACAAGGCAGAGTTCATCGAAGAGCGCAGGCTGATCATGAACTGGTGGAGTCGGTATCTGGAGGCCAACCGGCAGGAGCATGTCACTCCACACGAATTCGCCAATCAGACAGGAGCGAACGTCACTCGACTAAAAGCAAAACGTGGCGCAACTGAGTAAGCGCTCGGTCTTCATATCTCAGCGATCCGCTTGTCCATGCGGGTCCATCCAAACAGGGCTGCAAAGCCGCCCTGTTTGGATGGACCTCACTTAAAAAATCTAAAGCCCACGCAACTGTCTGTGGAAAACCACTGGTTTCCACCGGTGGGTAATTTCATCCACAGCCGCAGAACTCCCGAAAATTCGAGCCTTGACCCGAATTATCCACAGGCGTAGAAAAGATCGGGCAAAGCGCTGTCGTTGACAGCAACCCAGGTAGCCAGAACCTTTGAGGCTACGCCACACGGTGGTGGTTCTCCAAAAGTGCGATTAGCGTCCGGTGGCTCGCACGGTCACAGCAATGTGATGGATGCCTACTTTTACCAATGTGCCCACTGCGGCAACCTCCCCCTTTCATAGCTGCCCTGCAGCAACCTATCCGCTTGGCCATTTCACTGCGCCGACCTGCGCCCGTCTCTTTCTTCCGGAAAGAGACGGACGCTCCTACCGCTGCTGCAGCCCAACTCGTACAAGGCTTTGCGGCATTCCCCCTCGTGACAATCGGCGTGACAAACACCGAAATCACCAGCAACAGCGATGCAGATGATGGTGCCGCAGCCCACGGAATGGACTGCACCTGACTGACAGTCAGGCATGCCCCGGTCATCGCATCACTGCTTCACCCGAATCAGGATCTCGCGGCATTGGTCTCGTCAGCCAGCGCAGCCTCCACCCGCCCACTTCTTCGGAAGTGTTCAGGAGGCCAAATCATGAGATGCCCAAGCTCCCGGTCGTAAAGAGCCGCCAGTCCCGCGTTAGTGGACAACCCTCACAGGTCGCAGGGGCCTTGATCCCTGATAACACTCAACATTCTTGGCGGGATGACGTGGGGCGAGGACTGGAGAGCAGAAGATGAGGAGAGCGAGATGGCATTGGTGGGTAGGCGCGATGGTCGTAATTTCGGCTACGGCAGGCAATTGAGTTACGCAGGGCCGCAAGCGCTGAAAGACATGTTCGGCGGCGGTCACTACGGCACGGTCAAGGCGCACTGTGACCGGTGGTTGGCATTCGTGAAGTGGTGCCGCTCCGAACAGGGGCCCGGTATCAATGATGCGCGGCAGATCGATCGGAAGGTGTTGGGCGACTATGCGGCGTATCTGCGCGACGTGGTTGGGCGCGGTGAACTCGCCGTCAGCACCGCACAAAATCGGCTATCCACCGTTAACAGGACCATGGCGGCGCTTCGCGGTGATCAGTACGTGAAGTTGCCAAGTCCGAGCAAGGCATTGGGTATGCAGCGCACCGGAGTTCGACACTCGGTGCCACAGGGCCAAGACCGCGAACAGGTTAAGCAGATCGTCAATGCACTTTGCCGCCATCATCAGCTTCGGGCCGCCGCAATCGCTCTGTTGGCGCGAGCCACCGGCATGCGCTTGCGTGAGGCCATCTTGGCTGACCTGCCACGGCTAAGCCGTGAGGCTGACGACCTAGGCAGGATTAACATTCAGGAGGGCACCAAAGGTGGCCGCGCCGGCGCCTCGGCGCCACGTTGGATTGCGGTGGACGACTATGTTCTAGGTGCACTTGGGTTTGCACCGCAGGCGTCGCCTGCGGGTAGCCGCAACCTGATAGCACCAAGCGAAAGCTACCGGAGCGTTCTCCGGGAAATCGTACGTCCGGCGCGGGATACCCTCAATGCACACAACCTCAAAGGCTTTCATGAGCTACGAGCGGCGTTCGCGTGTGAACGCTATGAGCTGATCACAACGCACCGCGCTCCTATTAACGATGGTCAATGCTGCCAGTTAGATCAGCATCTTGATCATGAGGCCCGACGGCAAATCAGCTATGAACTGGGGCACGGTCGGATTGACGTGGTCGCTGCCTACATTGGGGGGCTGGCATGAGCAAGCCATTCGATATGGAGCTGTTCTTGGCTGGAGTGCTGACGGGATCGCACGCGACCCGGCAACGCCATTTGCACCAGGCGAAAATCATCCAGGCTCAAATCGCCGAGCGCTGGCAAAGAGAAACGCCATGGACTTGGCAGAGAAAGCATGTAGCTTGGTTTCTCAAACATCGAATCAGCCAGCACAGTGAGGCAACGCGGTATTACTACGGACTGACGATCCGGCTGCTCACTCGACGTCTAAAGAAGTCATGGGTTTTCAATCTATAAAAAGGAATTGCTCGAATATTTAGTAATTCATAGTTATGAGTCATTCTTCGCTAAGTCATTAGGCTAGGGATGCCAGGTAGACGAAAACACACGCGGCCGGTTTTTAAGATTTTGATTTTATACCATGTTCGACATGGTCAGGCTGGAAACGAGGATCCTATCCGGCGAACCAGCAGTCAATTTTGGGGGGGAGAAGGCCGCACCGGAGGTGGAGGCGGTTCTTTCCTCGGCTGGTTATCTTTTACATAGCGCATTGGTGGTGGAGGTGGCGGAGGTGGTTTTTGGGTCATTATTATTTTGCTCCTGCTGATGTATGTAGAACGGGAGGAATGATAGCACTGAGACGAACAACGCCGTTGTCACATAGTTTGCAAGCGATCGGAGATAACTCCCACGTTTGTCATTGTTTTCAGCATTCACCGTGGCGCCTTCGATGAAGTAGTTAAGCACCACGGCCTTGAAGTGCGCATCGGACTCTTCTGGAGTGTCCCAATATCTCTCGTAATTATCCCGTAAGTTACGCCGATGGGTCTCAAGGTCCATCAGTGTGGGGAGGCCTCTGTCGGAATCCCTCAAGGACCATGCAGCACGGAAATACAGTGCGCCGATCAGAAGCATCAGGCATGTGCTGAGATAGAAAATCCAGAAAAATACGCTCGCGGAACCGTCCTCGGTGGTCGGTGCCTTATTGAGCATATACGAGAGAAACGTCACTATCGCAACTAACATCGCAAGCGGCATACTCAACCTAGCGTAGAGCTTTTCCTTGCGATCGAGCTCCTGATAAAAAACCTTCTCGTAGAAAATAAATCTCTCGTTGTCGTCCATCACTCGAGGTACTACTCTTAGTGGCTTTTGAAGAATCATCAATACTACAAGGCCAGCCACCACGAAACAGGACCACTGCATTTTTTACATGGAGTGACGTGGGGAGTACTGACTGGGTTCTGTCAAAGGAGGCCAATTTGTAAGATCAGGAACCGCCGCCCTCCTAAACTTTGTAGCGGCAGCTTCCTGCGTTTAAACGTTTCTTCTTAAGGTGTCTACAGCATCGCCAGCTGCGGATGGTTTGAAAAATCTTCCTTAGCTGTACTTAGCAAGCTGCCGAAGCTGATACTCCTGCCCCCGCCGCCCTGCTTAAGGGTACGAAGCGCTGCATGCCACGCAGCCTGACCTGAAGGATGGAATTGGAGACGGGACAGGTCACCGCCAGCGCGGCTCCACACTTCTTGATCCCGCGGTCCAAATGGATAAAGCTCGATCAAGATCTTCTCTAGTACCGACCACGCAGGCTCCCCTTGCACCGTTTGCGTTGCCTCAGAATTGTAAGGTGACTTTGTAGTGGTCAACTAATCCCGGACACGACGTTAAGTTTTTTCTCGGCCTGAGCCGGGGCCAGTCCATTGTTGAACTG
>NZ_JAUTYR010000074.1:0-5683 GCF_041946035.1 Pseudomonas sp. AMR01 | reverse complement strand
GGAATTTAATCTTGACGATGACCTACTCTCACATGGGGAAACCCCACACTACCATCGGCGATGCATCGTTTCACTACTGAGTTCGGGATGGGATCAGGTGGTTCCAATGCTCTATGGTCGTCAAGAAATTCGGGTACTGAGTCGTGACCAGATGGCCTCGCTTCAGCAAATTGGGTATGTGATAGCTTTCGGTGTTTTGTGAGATCGAACTTTCGGTTCTATCGTCTTCACACACCGCAATCTGATGCTCTTTCGAGTTCTCAAATTGCTTGGGTGTTATATGGTCAAGCCTCACGGGCAATTAGTATTGGTTAGCTCAACGCCTCACAGCGCTTACACACCCAACCTATCAACGTCGTAGTCTTCGACGGCCCTTCAGGGAACTCAAGGTTCCAGTGAGATCTCATCTTGAGGCTAGTTTCCCGCTTAGATGCTTTCAGCGGTTATCTATTCCGAACATAGCTACCCGGCAATGCCACTGGCGTGACAACCGGAACACCAGAGGTTCGTCCACTCCGGTCCTCTCGTACTAGGAGCAGCCCCTCTCAAATCTCAAACGTCCACGGCAGATAGGGACCGAACTGTCTCACGACGTTCTAAACCCAGCTCGCGTACCACTTTAAATGGCGAACAGCCATACCCTTGGGACCGGCTTCAGCCCCAGGATGTGATGAGCCGACATCGAGGTGCCAAACACCGCCGTCGATATGAACTCTTGGGCGGTATCAGCCTGTTATCCCCGGAGTACCTTTTATCCGTTGAGCGATGGCCCTTCCATACAGAACCACCGGATCACTAAGACCTACTTTCGTACCTGCTCGACGTGTCTGTCTCGCAGTCAAGCGCGCTTTTGCCTTTATACTCTACGACCGATTTCCGACCGGTCTGAGCGCACCTTCGTACTCCTCCGTTACTCTTTAGGAGGAGACCGCCCCAGTCAAACTACCCACCATACACTGTCCTCGATCCGGATAACGGACCTGAGTTAGAACCTCAAAGTTGCCAGGGTGGTATTTCAAGGTTGGCTCCATGCAGACTGGCGTCCACACTTCAAAGCCTCCCACCTATCCTACACAAGCAAATTCAAAGTCCAGTGCAAAGCTATAGTAAAGGTTCACGGGGTCTTTCCGTCTAGCCGCGGATACACTGCATCTTCACAGCGATTTCAATTTCACTGAGTCTCGGGTGGAGACAGCGCCGCCATCGTTACGCCATTCGTGCAGGTCGGAACTTACCCGACAAGGAATTTCGCTACCTTAGGACCGTTATAGTTACGGCCGCCGTTTACCGGGGCTTCGATCAAGAGCTTCGCGTTAGCTAACCCCATCAATTAACCTTCCGGCACCGGGCAGGCGTCACACCCTATACGTCCACTTTCGTGTTTGCAGAGTGCTGTGTTTTTAATAAACAGTCGCAGCGGCCTGGTATCTTCGACCGGCATGAGCTTACGGAGCAAGTCCTTCACCCTCACCGGCGCACCTTCTCCCGAAGTTACGGTGCCATTTTGCCTAGTTCCTTCACCCGAGTTCTCTCAAGCGCCTTGGTATTCTCTACCCAACCACCTGTGTCGGTTTGGGGTACGGTTCCTGGTTACCTGAAGCTTAGAAGCTTTTCTTGGAAGCATGGCATCAACCACTTCGTTAACTAAAAGTTAACTCGTCATCAGCTCTCGGCCTTAGAATCCCGGATTTACCTAAGATTCCAGCCTACCACCTTAAACTTGGACAACCAACGCCAAGCTGGCCTAGCCTTCTCCGTCCCTCCATCGCAATAACCAGAAGTACAGGAATATTAACCTGTTTTCCATCGACTACGCTTTTCAGCCTCGCCTTAGGGACCGACTAACCCTGCGTCGATTAACGTTGCGCAGGAAACCTTGGTCTTTCGGCGTGGGTGTTTTTCACACCCATTGTCGTTACTCATGTCAGCATTCGCACTTCTGATACCTCCAGCAAGCTTCTCAACTCACCTTCACAGGCTTACAGAACGCTCCTCTACCGCATCACCTAAGTGATACCCGTAGCTTCGGTGTATGGTTTGAGCCCCGTTACATCTTCCGCGCAGGCCGACTCGACTAGTGAGCTATTACGCTTTCTTTAAAGGGTGGCTGCTTCTAAGCCAACCTCCTAGCTGTCTAAGCCTTCCCACATCGTTTCCCACTTAACCATAACTTTGGGACCTTAGCTGACGGTCTGGGTTGTTTCCCTTTTCACGACGGACGTTAGCACCCGCCGTGTGTCTCCCATGCTCGGCACTTGTAGGTATTCGGAGTTTGCATCGGTTTGGTAAGTCGGGATGACCCCCTAGCCGAAACAGTGCTCTACCCCCTACAGTGATACATGAGGCGCTACCTAAATAGCTTTCGAGGAGAACCAGCTATCTCCGAGCTTGATTAGCCTTTCACTCCGATCCACAGGTCATCCGCTAACTTTTCAACGGTAGTCGGTTCGGTCCTCCAGTTAGTGTTACCCAACCTTCAACCTGCCCATGGATAGATCGCCCGGTTTCGGGTCTATTCCCAGCGACTAGACGCCCTATTAAGACTCGCTTTCGCTACGCCTCCCCTATTCGGTTAAGCTCGCCACTGAAAATAAGTCGCTGACCCATTATACAAAAGGTACGCAGTCACCTAACAAAGTAGGCTCCCACTGCTTGTACGCATACGGTTTCAGGATCTATTTCACTCCCCTCTCCGGGGTTCTTTTCGCCTTTCCCTCACGGTACTAGTTCACTATCGGTCAGTCAGTAGTATTTAGCCTTGGAGGATGGTCCCCCCATATTCAGACAAAGTTTCTCGTGCTCCGTCCTACTCGATTTCATGACTAAGAGATTTTCGCGTACAGGGCTATCACCCACTATGGCCGCACTTTCCAGAGCGTTCCGCTAATCTCAAAGCCACTTAAGGGCTAGTCCCCGTTCGCTCGCCACTACTAAGGGAATCTCGGTTGATTTCTTTTCCTCAGGGTACTTAGATGTTTCAGTTCCCCTGGTTCGCCTCTTACGCCTATGTATTCAGCGTAAGATAACCATCTTATGATGGCTGGGTTCCCCCATTCAGACATCTCCGGATCAAAGTCTGTTTGCCGACTCCCCGAAGCTTTTCGCAGGCTACCACGTCTTTCATCGCCTCTGACTGCCAAGGCATCCACCGTATGCGCTTCTTCACTTGACCATATAACCCCAAGCAATCTGGTTATACTGTGAAGACAACATTCGCCGAAAATTCGATAATACTCAAAACTGAGTAACTCACAAATTTTACCTTAGCCTGATCCGTTACCAGTGAAAGTAACGTTCAGTCTATCTTTCTATCACATACCCAAATTTTTAAAGAACGATCTAATCAAAGACTAGAAATCAACATTCACCATCAATCTGATGGAATGCTCATTTCTAAGCTTTCATAACGTAGAAGCAGTAGTGGTGGAGCCAAACGGGATCGAACCGTTGACCTCCTGCGTGCAAGGCAGGCGCTCTCCCAGCTGAGCTATGGCCCCGTATTTCTACAGGCGTTTCCCACACAAAATTGGTGGGTCTGGGCAGATTCGAACTGCCGACCTCACCCTTATCAGGGGTGCGCTCTAACCAACTGAGCTACAGACCCAATTTCGAGCTATAAGGCCGACCTCACCCTGCTCTCTACCACAGAGCATGGGGTGCGCTCTAACCAACCAAGCTACAACCCGTCAGGGCTGCTTCTTATCGTCTTCTTCAATGAATCAAGCAATTCGTGTGGGTGCTTATGGAGCAGCTGATGTCGTCGATTAAGGAGGTGATCCAGCCGCAGGTTCCCCTACGGCTACCTTGTTACGACTTCACCCCAGTCATGAATCACACCGTGGTAACCGTCCTCCCGAAGGTTAGACTAGCTACTTCTGGTGCAACCCACTCCCATGGTGTGACGGGCGGTGTGTACAAGGCCCGGGAACGTATTCACCGCGACATTCTGATTCGCGATTACTAGCGATTCCGACTTCACGCAGTCGAGTTGCAGACTGCGATCCGGACTACGATCGGTTTTGTGGGATTAGCTCCACCTCGCGGCTTGGCAACCCTCTGTACCGACCATTGTAGCACGTGTGTAGCCCAGGCCGTAAGGGCCATGATGACTTGACGTCATCCCCACCTTCCTCCGGTTTGTCACCGGCAGTCTCCTTAGAGTGCCCACCATTACGTGCTGGTAACTAAGGACAAGGGTTGCGCTCGTTACGGGACTTAACCCAACATCTCACGACACGAGCTGACGACAGCCATGCAGCACCTGTCTCAATGTTCCCGAAGGCACCAATCTATCTCTAGAAAGTTCATTGGATGTCAAGGCCTGGTAAGGTTCTTCGCGTTGCTTCGAATTAAACCACATGCTCCACCGCTTGTGCGGGCCCCCGTCAATTCATTTGAGTTTTAACCTTGCGGCCGTACTCCCCAGGCGGTCAACTTAATGCGTTAGCTGCGCCACTAAGAGCTCAAGGCTCCCAACGGCTAGTTGACATCGTTTACGGCGTGGACTACCAGGGTATCTAATCCTGTTTGCTCCCCACGCTTTCGCACCTCAGTGTCAGTATTAGTCCAGGTGGTCGCCTTCGCCACTGGTGTTCCTTCCTATATCTACGCATTTCACCGCTACACAGGAAATTCCACCACCCTCTACCATACTCTAGTCAGTCAGTTTTGAATGCAGTTCCCAGGTTGAGCCCGGGGATTTCACATCCAACTTAACAAACCACCTACGCGCGCTTTACGCCCAGTAATTCCGATTAACGCTTGCACCCTCTGTATTACCGCGGCTGCTGGCACAGAGTTAGCCGGTGCTTATTCTGTCGGTAACGTCAAAACAATCACGTATTAGGTAACTGCCCTTCCTCCCAACTTAAAGTGCTTTACAATCCGAAGACCTTCTTCACACACGCGGCATGGCTGGATCAGGCTTTCGCCCATTGTCCAATATTCCCCACTGCTGCCTCCCGTAGGAGTCTGGACCGTGTCTCAGTTCCAGTGTGACTGATCATCCTCTCAGACCAGTTACGGATCGTAGCCTTGGTGAGCCATTACCTCACCAACTAGCTAATCCGACCTAGGCTCATCTGATAGCGCAAGGCCCGAAGGTCCCCTGCTTTCTCCCGTAGGACGTATGCGGTATTAGCGTCCGTTTCCGAACGTTATCCCCCACTACCAGGCAGATTCCTAGGCATTACTCACCCGTCCGCCGCTCTCAAGAGAAGCAAGCTTCTCTCTACCGCTCGACTTGCATGTGTTAGGCCTGCCGCCAGCGTTCAATCTGAGCCATGATCAAACTCTTCAGTTCAAACATCTTTGGGTTTTTAAGAAACCCTAAACTTGGCTCAGCAATCGTTGGTTACATCTTTGATTTCTCGCGGAGTAACTTGTGATGCTGATAATCTTGTTGACTATCAGTCTGACTCCACAAGCACCCACACGAATTGCTTGATTCAGTTGTTAAAGAGCGGTTGGTTAAGATCTTTCGTCTCAACCGAGGCGCGCATTCTACAGCAGCCTCATTTGCTGTCAAGTGATTATTTTCAGAAGTTTTCGAAGAATTCTTCAACAACTTCAACCACTTGCGCTTCCGATCTCTCGTTAGCGGGAGGCGAATTCTACAGCGTTACACGCTGCTGTCAACACCTCTTTTTCTCCGCTTTCGACCGAGAAGATCGAAACGTTAATA
>NZ_JAUTYR010000073.1:0-7515 GCF_041946035.1 Pseudomonas sp. AMR01 | reverse complement strand
GGTGGGGCGAAGACCTTTTGCTTACTTTTGGGTCTTTCCAAAAGTGAGCCGCTGTAAGAGCGGAACCCTAAGCAGCCATAACCGCAGCAACGGATATTCACCCAACCCCATCCCCACCCCCACCCCCATCCCCATCCCCATTCGGTTTCCCGAACACCACCCCCCAAACCCATTCGGTAAACCGTACCTCCCACCCACACTCCCCCTGTAACACAAACTTAATCCCCATATAAATCAATCAGATAACCAATCACCCCAGGTGTGGCACGACTCATGCTCTACACTCTCAGACGTTTACCCGAGACGCCTCAGGAGCCGTCACGGGCATTCGCAGCACAAGAGAGCCGTTCATCTGGCTTCATAAAAAAAACAAATGTCGAGGAAGTATTGATGCGCATCGTTCCCCATATCCTGGGCGCAGCTATCGCTGCTGCTCTGATCAGCACTCCAGTTTTCGCCGCCGAACTCACCGGCACACTGAAGAAAATCAACGACTCCGGCACCATCACTCTCGCGCACCGCGACAGCTCCATCCCGTTTTCCTACATCGCAGACGGCTCGGGCAAACCCGTGGGCTACTCCCACGACGTACAACTCGCCGTCGTCGAGCAACTGAAAAAAGACCTGAACAAGCCCGACTTGAAGGCCAAGTACAACCTGGTCACCTCGCAAACCCGTATCCCGTTGATCCAGAACGGCACCGCGGACCTCGAGTGCGGCTCCACCACCAACAACGCCGAACGCGCCCAGCAAGTCGACTTCACCGTCAACATCTTCGAAATCGGCACCCGTCTGCTCGTCAAGAAAGACAAGGATGGCAAGCCGTCCTACGCTGACTTTGCCGACCTGAAAGGCAAAAACGTCGTGACCACCGCAGGCACCACGTCCGAGCGCATCATCAAAGCGATGAACGCCGACAAGCAAATGGGCATGAACGTTATCTCCGCCAAAGACCACGGCGAATCCTTCCAGATGCTGGAAAGCGGCCGCGCCGTAGCCTTCATGATGGACGACGCCCTGCTGGCCGGTGAAGAAGCCAAAGCCAAGAAGCCGGACGACTGGGTCATCACCGGTACTCCGCAGTCCTTCGAAGCCTACGCGTGCATGGTGCGTAAAGACGACCCGGCCTTCAAGAAAGCCGTGGATGACGCCATCGTCGCCCTGTTCAAATCCGGCGAAATCAACAAGATCTACAGCAAATGGTTCGAGAGCCCGATTCCACCAAAAGGCCTGAACCTGAACTTCCCGATGAGCGAGAAAGTTAAAGAGCTGATCGCCAACCCAAGCGACAAGCCGGCACCGGACGTAAAAATCTGATACCTGACTAAGCTTATCTCCTGAGGGAGCCAACCCTCCCTCAGGCGTCTGTTACTACCTGCTGGCTTAATTTGGAACACTCGACCTGGCGGTTTTCGAGCCGATCGCGTGTGCCTGGCGTTCACCGTCAGGCGGGAAAGGATCTTCCCCAAGCGGGTGCTTGTACATTGATCGATCTCGAGGGGAGACCCTAATGAATTACAACTGGGACTGGGGCGTATTCTTCAAGTCCACCGGCGTGGGCAGCGAGACTTATCTCGACTGGTACATCTCCGGGCTGGGCTGGACCATCGCCATCGCCATCGTGGCCTGGATTATCGCCTTGCTGCTGGGCTCCATACTCGGCGTCATGCGCACCGTGCCCAACCGCATCGTATCGGGCATCGCGACCTGCTACGTGGAACTGTTTCGCAACGTACCGCTGCTGGTTCAGCTGTTCATCTGGTATTTCCTGATACCCGACATGCTGCCGCAGAACCTGCAGGACTGGTACAAACAAGACCTCAACCCGACCACCTCGGCCTACCTGAGTGTTGTTGTGTGCCTGGGACTGTTCACCGCTGCTCGCGTCTGTGAGCAAGTGCGTACCGGTATTCAAGCGCTGCCACGTGGTCAGGAGGCCGCCGCCCGCGCCATGGGCTTCAAGCTGCCGCAGATCTACTGGAACGTGCTGCTGCCACAAGCCTACCGAATCATTATTCCGCCGCTTACCTCGGAATTCCTCAACGTGTTCAAGAACTCCTCCGTGGCGTCCTTGATCGGCCTGATGGAATTGCTGGCGCAAACCAAACAGACCGCAGAGTTTTCGGCGAACCTGTTTGAAGCCTTCACCCTGGCAACGCTGATCTACTTCACCTTGAACATGAGCCTGATGTTGCTGATGCGCGTGATCGAGAAGAAAGTCGCCGTGCCCGGCCTGATCTCCGTGGGGGGTAAATAATGGAATTCGATTTCAGCGGCATCATCCCCGCAATACCGGGCCTGTGGAACGGCATGGTCATGACCTTGCAGTTGATGGTCATGGGTGTGGTCGGCGGCATCGCGTTGGGCACGGTGCTGGCGCTGATGCGCCTGTCGTCCAACAAACTGCTGTCGCGCCTGGCCGGCGCTTACGTGAACTACTTCCGCTCGATCCCGCTGCTGCTGGTGATCACCTGGTTCTACCTGGCGGTGCCGTTCGTGTTGCGCTGGATTACCGGCGAAGACACTCCGATCGGTGCGTTCACATCCTGCGTCGTGGCCTTCATGATGTTCGAAGCCGCGTACTTCTGTGAAATCGTACGGGCAGGCGTGCAGTCGATTCCGAAGGGCCAGATGGGCGCCGCCCAAGCGATGGGCATGACCTATGGCCAGACCATGCGTCTGATCATTCTGCCCCAGGCGTTCCGCAAGATGACCCCGTTGCTGCTGCAGCAGTCGATCATCCTGTTCCAGGACACCTCGCTGGTCTACACCGTGGGCCTCGTGGACTTCCTTAACTCCGCCCGCTCCAACGGCGACATCATCGGCCGCTCCAACGAGTTCCTGATCTTCGCCGGTGTCGTCTACTTCATCATCAGCTTTTCCGCCTCGCTGCTGGTCAAGCGTCTGCAAAAAAGGTTTGCCGTATGATCTCTATCAAGAACATCAACAAGTGGTATGGCGACTTCCAGGTGCTGACCGATTGCAGCACTGATGTCAAAAAAGGCGAAGTGATCGTGGTGTGCGGCCCGTCCGGCTCGGGCAAATCCACCCTGATCAAGTGCGTCAACGCACTGGAACCGTTTCAGAAAGGCGACATCGTGGTCGACGGCACCTCCATCGCCGACCCGAAGACCAACCTGCCGAAACTGCGTTCGCGCGTGGGCATGGTGTTTCAGCACTTCGAACTGTTCCCGCACCTGACCATCACCGAAAACCTGACCATCGCGCAGATCAAGGTGCTGGGCCGCAGCAAGGAAGAAGCCACCCAAAAAGGCCTGCAACTGCTTGAGCGCGTCGGCCTGTCGGCGCATGCGCACAAACACCCGGGCCAGCTGTCCGGCGGTCAGCAACAACGGGTGGCCATCGCCCGCGCCCTGGCCATGGACCCGATCGTCATGCTGTTCGACGAACCGACCTCGGCGCTTGACCCGGAAATGGTTAACGAAGTGCTCGACGTGATGGTGCAACTGGCCCACGAAGGCATGACCATGATGTGCGTGACCCACGAAATGGGCTTTGCCCGCAAAGTGGCCGACCGCGTGATCTTCATGGACGCCGGCAAGATCATCGAAGACTGCCCGAAAGAAGAGTTCTTCGGCGACATCAGCGCCCGCTCCGAACGCGCGCAGCACTTCCTTGAGAAAATCCTGCAGCACTAAGCATTACAGCGCTTCCACTGTAGAAACCGGATCTATTGTGGGAGCGGGCTTGCTCGCGAAAGCGGCCTGTCAGTCACTGAAGTATCAACTGACAGATCGCATTCGCGAGCAAGCCCGCTCCTACATTGGACCGCACAGGCTGGCAAACGCTGGTTGACCCAAGGCATCTGTGATGAAATGCGACCCCAACCAATTTCGCGCCGCACCGCCATCACTTGCCGTGAAACCACGCCTGATCCGCCAACTGTTCCTGCCGCCACTGACCATCGCCCTGATGATCGGCCTGGGTTATATCGGCTTCTGGGTCAGTGAGTACTACGGAATCCGCACCCTCAGCGACAACGGCGAACGCCAGCTGGAGCTGCACGCCCGCACCGTCGAAAGCGAACTGAGCAAATACACCTACCTGCCCAGCCTGCTGGAACTTGAGTCCAGTGTTTCCACGTTGCTCGCCGACCCGAACCAGGAAACCCGGCAGACGGTCAATGATTACCTCGAAGGCCTGAACCGACGCAGTCGCAGTCGGGCCATCTACGTGATGGACACCACCGGCCGCGTGCTGGCCACCAGTAACTGGCGTGACGCCGACAGTTACCAGGGTGAAGACCTGTCCTTCCGTGCCTATTTCCAGAACGCCGTGCGCGGCCAACCCGGCCGTTTTTATGGCATCGGCAGCACCAACGGTGAACCCGGCTACTACCTGGCCCATGGCCTGGAAGAACACGGCAAAATCATCGGCGTGGCCGTGGTCAAAGTGCGCCTCGAAGCCCTCGAAGAGCGCTGGCAACGCGCGCGTCTCGAAGCGTTTGTGAGTGACGAAAACGGCATCATCATTTTGTCCAGCGACCCGGCCCGTCGCCTCAAGGCCGTGCGCCCGTTGAGCGCTGAGACCAAGGATCGCCTGGCCCACAGCCTGCAATATTACTGGGCGACACTCAACGAGCTGGAGCCACTGGCCCGCGAGCGCCTCAACGAAGGCACCGAGAAACTGACCTTTCCCGCCAACAGCGAAGTGGTCAACGACGAACACGAAGTCAGCTACCTGGCGCAAACCCGGCCCTTGAGCGACACACCGTGGAATTTTACTTTGCTCACCCCGCTCAATGACCTGCGCCGCGCAGCGATCAACCAGGGCATCCTCGTGGCAGTCGCATTTGGCCTGGTCGCATTTTTGCTGATTGCCTGGAACGAGCGGCGCAAGGTCATCGCCACTCGCCTCGCCGCGCGGGAAGCCTTGCAGGAAGCCAACAGCCAGCTGGAACGACGAATAGCCGAACGCACCGCCGACCTGCGTGCCAGTAACGAACAGCTCAAGGGCCAGATCCGCGAACGGCGCCAGGCCGAAGAAACCCTGCGCCGCGCTCAGGATGAACTGGTGCAAGCGGGCAAACTTGCGGCCATCGGCCAGATGTCCACCAGCATCGCCCACGAACTGAACCAGCCGCTGGCCGCGTTGCGCACCCTGTCAGGCAACACCGTGCGCTTCCTGGAGCGCGGCGCCCTCGACACGGCCAGCGCCAACCTCAAGACCATCAACGAACTGATCGACCGCATGGGCCGCATCACCGCCAGCCTGCGCTCCTTTGCCCGGCGCGGTGACGACCAGGGCGAAGCCAGCCTCGGCAAAGCCGTGGACGCCGCGTTCCAGGTGCTGGGCGCGCGCATGGACGGTCTGTCGTTGAACGTACACCGCGACTTTGCCAACGCCCACTTGCAGATCGATCAGACGCGCCTGGAACAGATTCTGGTCAACCTGATCGGCAATGCCCTCGACGCCATGCAGGCGCAACCGGCCCCGGAACTCTGGCTGGACGGGCAGAGCAGCGAGGGCAAATACCGCCTGCAAGTGCGCGACAACGGCCACGGCATCGACCCCGAGGCACGCAAACATTTGTTCGAACCGTTCTTCACCACCAAGCCCGGCGAACAAGGCCTGGGCCTTGGCCTGACGCTTTCCGCCAGCCTCGCGGCGGCCACCGGCGGCAACCTTGCCGTGGAGCATCCGGCCAGTGGTGGTACTGCCTTTGTCTTGTGCCTGCCGTTGGTGGGTGCTCAAAAAGCTGAGTCGACATGAATACAGACGCTACAGCCCTCAAAGACGACCTCACCGTACTGATCGTCGAAGATGACCCCCATGTGTTGCTCGGCTGCCAGCAAGCCCTGGCGCTGGAAGACATCCCCAGCGTGGGCGTGGGCAGCGCCGAAGAAGCGCTGAAACGCATCGGCGAGAACTTTGCCGGCATCGTCATCAGCGATATTCGCCTGCCGGGCATTGATGGCCTGGAGCTGCTGACCCGCCTCAAGGCCCTGGATAAAAGCCTGCCCGTGGTGCTGATCACCGGGCATGGCGATATCTCCATGGCCGTGGGCGCGATGCGCAACGGCGCCTACGATTTCATGGAAAAACCCTTCTCCCCCGAGCGCCTCGTGGACGTGGCTCGCCGCGCCCTGGAGCAGCGCGGGCTGGCGCGGGAAGTCTGGTCGCTGCGTCGCCAACTGGCCGAACGCGACTCCCTGGAAGGCCGCATTATCGGCCGCTCCCAGGCGATGCAGAACCTGCGCGAGCTGATCGCCAATGTTGCCGACACCTCAGCCAACGTGCTGATCGAAGGCGAGACCGGCACCGGCAAGGAACTGGTAGCGCGCTGCCTGCATGATTTCAGCCGCCGTCACGCTCACCAATTCGTCGCGCTGAACTGCGGCGGCTTGCCGGAAAACCTTTTCGAAAGCGAAATTTTCGGCCACGAAGCCAACGCCTTTACCGGCGCTGGTAAACGCCGTATCGGCAAGATCGAGCATGCCCACGAGGGCACGCTGTTCCTCGATGAAGTGGAAAGCATGCCGATCAACCTGCAGATCAAACTGCTGCGGGTATTGCAGGAGCGCACCCTCGAACGGCTGGGCTCCAACCAGAGCGTGGCGGTGGATTGCCGGGTGATCGCCGCCACCAAATCCGACCTCGACGAATTGAGCCGCGCCAACCAATTCCGCAGCGACCTGTACTACCGCCTCAATGTCGTCACGCTGGAACTGCCGCCCCTGCGCGAACGCCGCGAAGATATTCTGCAATTGTTCGAGCATTTCCTGCAGCAGTCTTCCCTGCGCTTTGATCGCAGCGTGCCGGAACTGGATAACCAGACCGTCTCGATCCTCATGAGCCACGACTGGCCGGGCAACGTGCGTGAATTGCGCAACGTTGCCGAGCGCTTTGCCCTAGGCCTGCCGGTTTTCAAGAAAAGCGGCAATGGCAGCAGTAATCATGGCCTGGCGTTTACCGAGGCGGTGGAAGCCTTCGAGCGCAACCTGCTCAACGACGCATTGCAACGCAGCGGCGGCAACCTGACCCAGGCTAGCCAGGAGCTGGGGATGGCCAAGACCACCTTGTTCGACAAGGTCAAAAAATACGGGCTGAGCCACTGATGGATCTGATATTGAAGGCCGCCATCGGCGCAGCGGTGGTATTGATTCTGGCGGCGTTGGCCAAGACAAAGAACTACTACATCGCCGGGCTGGTGCCGCTGTTTCCGACCTTTGCGCTGATCGCGCATTACATCGTCGGCAAGGGCCGCTCGGTGGACGATTTGAAGACCACGATCGTGTTCGGGATGTGGTCAATCATTCCGTACTTCGTGTATTTGGCAACGCTGTACGTAATGGTTGACCGGATGCGCCTGGAGGCGTCACTCGCCGTGGCGGCCGTGGCGTGGTTGATGGCGGCGACGGTGCTGGTCAGCGTCTGGGTGCGCATTCACGCCTGACAAATGTGGGAGCGGGGGGGGGGGGGGGGGGGGGGGGGGGGGGGGGTGGGGTTGTGTGGGGGGGCGCCGCCCGGCCGGGGCCCCCCCCCCCCCCCCCG